>CACXCS010000061.1 GCA_902766255.1 uncultured Bacteroidia bacterium | reverse complement strand
CTCGGTAGATAACGGCGCCACTACCATCTGGGAGCGCTGGAACAGTTATATGAAAGACAAGGGAATGGGTCCCAAAGGCATGAACAGCTTCAACCATTATGCCTACGGTTGCGTGTGCCAGTGGATCTGGGAGACGGCAGCAGGCATCGCCGCCGACGCTTTCTGCCCCGGCTTTACACATATCATCATGGCTCCAGTGCCCGACAGGCGCCTTGGATGGCTGGAGGCCGAGTATCCTTCGGCGGCCGGTTTGATAAAGAGTTCCTGGAAGTTCGAGGGCGACACCTGGACATGGTCTTTCACCGTTCCGGAAGGTGCCGCCGCCACCGTCTATCTTCCCGGTGAGTCGGAGTCAAACGACTATGCACCAGGTAGTTATACCATCGTAAAACAACTGCCCTGATGCGCAAGCTCCTGCGGATAATGCTGCTCTCGCTCCTGCTGGCCGGAGGCGGGGGCGGCATTGCTGCTCAAAGCAACAAAGGCTTCCCGTACAACGCTGACGAGCAGGCCGTCGGCCCATATACCCTTGAAGATCCACTCCGGTTTATGGACGGGCGTCCTGTGTGCCCTGACAACTGGGAGGAGCGCCGCTCCGAGATACTCTCGCTTTTCGAGCAAGAAATGTACGGACGCATGCCGGATCCTGCTCCGGTCTATCTGCAAACCCTGACAGACACTTTGCCTGCAGCCGGAACTATTCAGCGAAGGCTTGTCAGGATGAGTTTCAGCCCCGATTGCTCCGGCCCGCGGATCGACTGGACCGTAGTAACTCCAGCCGGCAAGCAAGGCCCTGTGCCTGTGGTACTTATGCTCAGGTTTCAGGATGGCACCACCGAGCTCTGCGATCCTGTGCCGGCCGTGTTGAGCCGGGGTTATGCCTTGGTCAGTGCATTCTATGACCAAATAAGTCCCGACCCCGCCGACCCTTGCTTGCAGGACTCCCTGGCGTTCAGCGGCATTTTTGATCTTTGGCCGGACAGCGGCACAGCTGAGGGGCCACGGGCTCTTGGCGCATGGGCCTGGGCGCTGATGCGCGGCATGGATATGATAGAAGCTTTACCTGATTTGGATGCAACCCGGGTGGTACTTGCCGGCTCGTCGCGTTTGGGCAAGGTGGCCCTTGTCGCAGCCGCATGGGACCGGCGCTTTGCTGTAGTTGCCTTAAACCAGACCGGCGGCGGGGGAGTGCCCCTGGCCAAAAGGTATTTCGGCGAGCACGTCCTGTCCGAGACCTCGCGTTTTAAACACTGGTTCTCACCGGCTTACGCAAAGTATGCCGGCTGTGAGGCAGCAACCATGCCATTCGACCAGCATCTCCTGGTGAGCTGTATTGCTCCCAGGCCGTTGATAGTGGAAGGATTCGACAAGCCTTGGTTCGATACCCACGGTGAATTCCTGTGCTTGAAGGCGGCGTCGCCCGTATGGGAGTTTCTGGGTGTGCCGGGGCTCCCCGATGTGGAGTGGCCTGACGACGGCGATGCTTCCGCGGTCGGCAGCCATCTTGCTTATATCCGCCGTTCCGGAGAGCATGGTCTTTCTGACATTGACTGGACATGGCTCCTTGACTTTGCTGGCTCAGCCTTGCGCATACAAGAATAATTCGTAAATTTGAAAGCAAATAACCATATAATGAAAAAGACACTTCTTTTAGCCGTACTGTTGCTGTGTGCTTACATGTCCGGCATTGCCCAGATTTATGTTACCCGCGAAGACCGCGAAAGGGCCGAAGCCCTGGTGGAGCAAATGACCCTTCAGGAAAAATGCGCCCTCATAACCGGCCAGGACGATGGCTTCCATACCGCAGCCATCGAGCACCTTGGCATTCCCTCGGTGCGTATGGCCGACGGCCCGCAGGGCGTCCGTAATAAAACCAACAGCACGTACTATCCCTGCGGCTTGAGCCTGGCAGCGTCCTTCAACCGGGCCATAGCCCATGGCGTCGGTACCGGAATAGGCTGGGACGCCTCGGCGCGCGGCGTGCGAATCATGCTCTGCCCTGGTGTAAATATCTACCGTTCACCACTTTGCGGCCGTAACTTCGAGTACTACGGCGAGGATCCTTATCTGGCCTCTGAAACCGCGGTCCAGTATATCCGCGGCATCCAGGAGCAGCGCGTAATCGCCACCATCAAGCACTTTGCACTGAATAACCAGGAGTATGACAGGCACGGGACCATCTCCCTTGCTGACGAGCGCACAATCAACGAAATTTATTTCCCCACCTTCCGCAAGGCTGTGGAACAGGCAAAGGTCGGCGCCGTCATGACCAGCTACAACCCGGTCAACGGCATCCATGCTCCCGAGAACCAGTGGCTTCTGGGGCAGCTCCGCGGCTGGGGCCACGAGGGTATTGTCATGTCGGACTGGACATCCACCTACACCACTCTCGGCAGTCTCACCGGCGGGCTCGACCTTGAGATGCCCAAGGGCTATGTGCTTAATTACGAGGCTGTAAGCGAACTTGTGCGCAACGGCACGATAGAGGAGTCGCTGGTGGACGAAAAGTGTATCCACATACTCCAGACATTCGCTGCCTTCGGTCTGCTCGACCTTCCCATGAAGAATGAAAGCATTCCCGAGAACAATCTTCCTTCCCGCCAGAAGGCTTATGAAGCGGCTCTCGAAGGTCCGGTGCTCCTGAAGAACGAAGGGATACTGCCTCTGAAGGCTTCCAAGAAGAACAACATCGTCGTGCTCGGCCCCAATGCCGATATCATTCCCTACGGGGGCGGCTCCGGGCGTATGGATCCTATCGAGGGCACCACGACCACTCTTTGGCAGGGTATAGCGGCCCTTGGCAAGAACTACAAGGCCAGCTTGATGGATTGGCAGAACATCGATGAAGCAGCGCTTGCCAAAGCATCTGCCGTTGTCCTGTCCGTCGGTTTCAATTATGACACCGAAAAGGAAGGCTCCGACCGCACATACTCGCTGCCTGCCGGACAGAACGAGCTTATCGCCCGTGTGGCTGCCCTGAATCCCAACGTAATAGTGGTTGCAAACAGTGGCGGCGAGTTTGACGTTACGCCTTGGATTGGAAAAGTCAAAGCCTTGCTGATGGCCTGGTATGCCGGTCAGGAGAGCGGTCGTGCTCTTGCGGCCATCATTTCCGGCGCCGTTTCGCCTTCGGGCCGTCTGCCCTTCACTTTCTGGGGGGCCGAGGATAAGAATCCGGCAGCAAAATATTATCATGCATATGTCCCCGAGGTCAACAAGCACCGCAAGAACCGCGATGTTCAGCCCTATTCTGTGTACAACGAAGGCATCTTCGTTGGCTACAGGGGAGTTGAACGTTTTGGCGTAGAGCCTATGTTCCCGTTCGGCTTCGGCCTGAGTTACAGCAGTTTCGAGTATTCGGACGGCAAGATCGAGACTCTTCCTTACGGCTACCTGGTCAAGTTTACTGTCAAGAATACCGGCAAGTCGCCTGCATCCGAGGTGGCCCAGGTGTATGTATCATGCAGCGGCGGCAGCGTGGAGCGTCCCTCCAGGGAGCTTAAGGGCTACGAGAAGGTATCGCTCGCACCGGGCGAGTCGAGGAATGTAAGTATTTTGCTCACACGCGGTTCCTTTGCCCGCTACAGCACAGCGGAGCACGACTGGGTCGTTGATAAAGGCTCATACAAAGTAATTGTGGGCCATTCTTCAGCTGACACTGGTATAGAACTGCCAGTGAAGTTCTAAACGTATTACTTTTATAATAGGTATGGCGGCGCGTTTTTGCGACGCCATATTTTTTATGCAAAAAAATCAAAAAAAAATTTGGCAGGTAAAAAAAAATGTGTACCTTTGCATCCCCTTCGGAAACGAGGGGGTTTGAAAACGAAAGTTCTTTGATAATGGCGCCTGCGGCGATATTGAAAAAAGTCTCAATATTGTCATGCAGCACATTGGAAGAACGCACAAAGTTCATTGACAATATTGAGAGAGATAACGAGGTAAAAAGAGATTATAGTCTGTAATAAAAATCGAAGTTTTTTCGAGTTGTTAGGG
>CACXCS010000060.1 GCA_902766255.1 uncultured Bacteroidia bacterium | reverse complement strand
AGTTGGTGTCTCCCGACAACAACTCATACTAACCACATAATTAATAACACTAAAACTAATAACCAATAGGCTGTGAGGAGAACCCTCGAACAACCCACTGCAAAGGTACAACAAATATTTTATTCTGCAAGCATTTTTTGATATTTTTTTTTGAAATTTTTTTAATATTTAGATAACCATACTGATTATCAGCACTTTACGATTTAGCAAAAATTTCATGAATTATACAGGCTCAATGTTGTTTTGCAATTTCAAATAATAGTTGTATCTTTGCAATCCCTTGGTGCGTTGGCCGAGTGGCTAGGCGCAGGTCTGCAAAACCTGTCACAGTGGTTCGATTCCGCTACGCACCTCCAAATGTTCCCCCGCAGCTATTTGTGGGGGCTTTTGGTTTATTAATTACATTAATACTTACTCTACTCCTCTCAGTGATAGGCGCTTATACTACTCCATCCTTTGAAGTTTCGGTCGAACGGGACGTGGTGTACAGCGTGGCTCCGGGCTACTGGACAAGCGCACCGGTCAATGACAGGCGTGCCATCTCCAGATTAGCCTTGGGCAGCCATGCGCTCAAACCGCTGGAGCTTACGATGGATATCTACCAGCCCGAGGGAGATCCTGCGGAACAAAGGCCTTTGCTTCTGATGATGCACGGCGGCAGTTTTTACGTCGGCAACAAAGAAGAGGCCGGGCAGAGCGAGTGGTGCAGGTATTTTGCATCGCTTGGCTATGTGGCCGTTTCCATCGACTACAGACTCGGATTCCCCTTCAAAAAAAGAGAAGTGCGCCTGGCCGAAACACGGGCCACGGAAGACGCCGCAGCCGCATTGGACTATATACTGCAGCAGGAACGCCTCAGGGTCAACCCCGATTGGGTTTTCCTTGCCGGCACGAGCGCTGGAGCCATCACAGCCCTGAACCTGGCGTACCAGCCTGGCAGCAAGAAGTATACTGTACTTGGCATAGCCAATCTGTGGGGCGCCGTACATGACCTGTCAGTACTGGAGAACGCCAATATCCCCGTTCTGTCCTTCCAGTCCACATCCGATCCTAACGTACCTTACGTTGAAGGCTATCCCCTCTCCAAGGCAGGTTTCCTGTCCCGCTTGATGTCAGACAAGTACTACGGCACCTTCTCCATCCACCAGAGAGCCACGGCACTGGGAATACGCTCGGAACATCATCCCTGTCCCGAAACCGGCCACCGCCTCCACATGGACGGCGACCTCCACTTCACTCCCCGCTTCTACGAGATCCGCGACACCATGGCCGCCTTCTTCGCCCAGGAACTCTCCCGGCAATAGCCAGATAATGAACAAAAAGAAGGATGGCCGTGAATCCGAAGACTCATGGCCATCCTTTGGTTAATCAGCGGCAGCAGCACAACCTGCCGGCCGTTTGAAGCTAAGTTATATGAAAATGTATTTGAGTACGAACAGTACTGCAAGTACCCACATTGTCACCGATATCTTCTTGAATTTTCCGCTGAGGGCGTTGAGGACCACGTAGGAGATGACGCCGATGAGGATACCGTCGGAGATGGAGTAAGCGACGGGCATGAGAAGGACGGTAATGAATGCGGGGATGCTCTCGGAGTAGTTTTCCCAGTCGATCTTGACCACGGGGCCCATCATCATCACACCAACTATGATGAGTGCAGGAGCGGTTGCGGCGCTGGGAATTGCAAGGAAGAGGGGCGAGAACAGCAGGGCCAGGGCGAAGCAGACGGCCGTCACGAGGGCGGTCATACCGGTACGTCCGCCGGCACCGACACCGGAGGCGCTCTCTACGTAAGTGGTTGTGGTAGAGGTTCCGAAGCAGGCACCTGCCACGGTGGCTATGGAGTCGGCCATGAACATCTTGTCGATGCCGTCCACATTGCCTTTTTCATCTACCATGCCGGCCTTCTGGGATACACCGATGATGGTTCCCATGGTATCGAACATATCGATGAACAGGAAGGTGAAGACAACAGCAAGCATATCCCAGCTGAGAATGCTGCTCCACTCGAATTTGCAGAAGATGGGGCCGATGCTGTCGGGCAGGGAGACCACGCCGTTGAAACTGGTGATAGCGGCACCGGTGGCGGGATCCTTGATGAGAAGGCCTATGAGGGTCGTAACAAGTATACCGAGCAGGATAGCTCCCTTGACCTTAAGAATCACCAGGGCGCCGGTAATGACCAGGCCGATGATGGCAAGGAGGGCGGTTCCGTGGCAGACGTCGCCGAGGGATACGAGGGTGGCATCGTTGTTGACGATGATGCCGGCGTTCTGCATGCCGATAAAGGCGATGAACAGGCCGATACCGGCACCGATGGCATGCTTGAGCGAAAGCGGAATCGCATTCAGGATCCAGGAGCGTACCTTGGTGAGAGTGAGGATGATAAAGATGATACCCTCAATAAAAACTGCAGTCAGTGCGAACTGCCAGCTGTGACCCATTGTAAGGCACACTGTGAACACGAAGAAGGCGTTGAGGCCCATGCCGGGAGCCAGTGCGAAAGGCTTCTTGGCGTACAGAGCCATTACCAATGTACCCACCAGAGCAGCCAGGGCCGTGGCGGTAAACACTGAACCCCTGGGCATATCAAGCGCTCCGAAGATATTAGGGTTGACGGCCAGGATGTAGGCCATCGTAAGGAAGGTGGTAAGACCTGCTACCAGCTCGGTACGGAAACTGTTTTCACCGGCCTTGAATCCCAAGGCCTTGTTCCAGAAGTTTGCCATGATGTTTTCCTCCTAGACTAGAAAACCCACTTGGTACCGATGCAAGGACGAACCTTGAAGCCGTCATATCCGGCAAAGTTGCATGAAAGTTCAACCTCACCGCCGATATTCAGGTTGGGGACTCCGAAGTGCTGGCCGACGCAGTACCACAGCTGAGGCTCAGAGATAAAGACAAACTTCCTGGGCTGGTTCGAACCTTCCATGAAATTGATTACATTCTCACCCCATATATCGGCAAAGCCGCAGAAGCGAAGGCCCTTGAGGCCGAACAGATCCTGCATTCCCCACACGAAAGTAAACTGAACGGGAACATCGCTCGAGGAGCCGAAGAGATTTCCTACCCAAGGTCCGCTGAAAGTCTTGTAGAGGAGTTTGAAGTTAAAGGTGTTGGAGAAATTGCTGTTGTGCACAAAGAAGTCAACACCGAAAAGGAAGTTCTGGTTGACGCCAATCAAACCGTTATACTCAACCTGAAGGCTGAGAGGAGACAGTACGGTGTTCTGCCAGAAATTAAGGCAGCGGGCAATCTCCATGTAGCTGCCGCTGGGAGCCTGGTTCACACCTTTGGAGTCCTTTCCGTTGAAGTCATAATCAATGAAAAAGAAGGTGTTACCCCAATTGTCATTGTAGAAGCCTTCAAGGGTGGTGGTGAAATGACCACGGTCAGCCCCGAAATCATAGAAGGTTTGAAGATTGGTTTGGGCCTTCGCTCCTTGAGAGAAGGCCAGCACAGCAATTGCTGCAGCAAAGAATAGTTTTTTTAACATAAAACGTAGTTTATGAATTAATATATAATGGGTTATCGTTCTGACAGAGACAGCAGTGCAGTCACCTCAACATCCTCGGGGATGGGGGCGCTGCGCGGCACATCAACTATGTCTATAATAAAATTGGCATACACAGCTTTGGGACCGAAGCCCTTGACCAGGCGCACGGCCGCTGACGCGGTACCTCCGGTGGCCAGGATGTCATCATGAATCAACACAACATCGTCGGGGTCGATGGCATCGGCATGAATCTCAATGGTGTCGGTGCCATATTCCTTGGAATAGCTTTCAGACACGGCACGGGCAGGAAGTTTGCCGGGCTTGCGGACGGGCACAAAGCCGGCGCCAAGCCTGGCGGCCACCGCCGCGCCGGCAATGAAGCCGCGGGATTCAATGCCGGCGACCTTGGTTATGCCTTTGTCTTTATATATGGCACATATACGGTCAATCACCTCATTGAAAGCGTCTGCCTTCTTGAAAAGAGTAGTGACATCAAAGAACTGTATACCCTCCAGGGGGTAGTCAGGCACTATACGAATGGTGTCTATCAGCTGCTGGTCCGTCATTTTTTGTCTTCTAGTCTGTTAACCTCGAAATCTACAGATTTGTCGCCCTGTGCGTTTTTGCCGAACTCATAGTCCTTGCCGGGAAGGATAGCGTTGAGGATTATGCCCACGAGCGCTCCGACGGCAAGGCCGGACAGCGAGGTGAAGCCTATATCCAGAGAACCCTTCTGGCTGTAGGAGATACCTATGGAGAGCACCAGGATGAGAGCCATTATCAACACGTTACGGGAAGACTTGAAATCTACCTGATTCTCGACTACGTTACGTACGCCGACTGCCGAGATCATACCGTAAAGCACCAGCGAGACGCCGCCGATGGTCGATGCAGGCATGCAGCTGATGACCGCGGAGAACTTGGGGCAGAACGACAGTATGATGGCGAAAAGGGCTGCGATGCGGATTACGCGGGGATCGTAAACCTTGGTGAGGTTGAGAACTCCGGTATTCTCGCCGTAGGTGGTGTTGGCGGGAGCACCGAAAAGGGATGCGAGAGCCGTAGCAAGACCGTCGCCCAGCAGGGTGCGGTGCAGGCCGGGATTCTCGAGGTAGTTGATGCCGGTTGTGGACGAAATAGCGCACATGTCACCGATATGCTCCATCATGGTGGCGAGGGAAATAGGGATGATGGCGATGATTGCGCCCACTATGAGACCCCAGTTGGGATTCGAGAACACCGAGATCGCAGTATTCTCCCACTTGACGGGAAGTCCTATCCAGGCGGCCTCCTTGACGGGTGTAAAGTCGCACAGGCCGAAGCAGGCCGCAACGATGTACGAGCCCAGCACGCCGAGCAGGATAGGGATAATCTTGATCATGCCCTTGCCCCAGATATTGCACACGACTATTATCACAATTGCCAGAAGCGCTATCCACCAGTTGCTATTGCAGTTGTTGATGGCGGAGCCCGAAAGGATGAGGCCGATTGCGATGATGATGGGACCCGTTACGATGGGCGGGAAGAAGCGCATGACCTTCTTGGGGCCGAATGCGGCAAAAAGACCTGCAAGGATGAAGTAAATCAAACCGGCGCAGAACACGCCGATGCAGGCATAAGGAAGAGCCTGGGCCTGGGTGAGCCCGCCGGCCATCCCCATCTGGACCACAGTGGCGTAGCCCCCCAGAAAAGCAAATGAAGATCCCAGAAATGCCGGGACCTTCATTTTGGTGCAGAAGTGGAAGATAAGTGTTCCAAGCCCTGCAAACAACAATGTGGCCGACATTGACAGTCCCGTGATAACTGGTACCAGGACCGTGGCTCCGAACATTGCGAACATGTGCTGGAGGCCCAGCGTGAGCATTTTTCCACCCCCGAGAGTACGGGCGTCGTAGATGGCTTCCGATTGAGTTTTCGTCATAAAATATAGAATTAAATGGTGACTCTTCTCCGCATCGACTGACAAAGTTAAATATTATATGTCTATTGTTATGCACAAGTTTTCAACAATAGAGATTGTTTAAAGTTTTTTCATAAATTTGCATTTGCCGTATTAACAAAAGACAATGAAGCACAAACTAATACCTGTCCTGGCGTCGTTGCTCATGGCAGCAACTGCATTTGCTGCTCCCGCCGAGCGCCCCGACCGGGCCGAGCGCAATCTCGGTCACACTATACATTCCCTGCGTCTCGAACTTCAGCGCGACTACGAAAAACGTGTAGCCGTAGAAGGCAGTTTTGCCAACCAGTACCGGAACCAGCGTTTCGAGATGGTGGCGATCATGAAAAAATGCAACGAGCTTGCACTCATCCTGTATTCCCAGAAGCAGGACTTCACTTTCGACCTTACCTACGCCCTGAATTCCGTAACGGCTGAATACAATGAATTCAAAGACAAACGGTTACCATACGACCGCATTGCCAGCCGTCTGGACTGGGACATCGACAGATACGCCCGCTTGCTGGAATCGCTCCGCCGCCTTCCCCCGGAGCTCGATGAAATTAATACCATCCCCGACAGCCTAGCCTATCATAACGACAGTCTGGATTTCAGGCCAAATATGGCCAGGTTCAGGAACATGCCCCCCAGGCGCCAGCTCCCCGACAGCGTTGCCCAGCGCCTTCGTCCCTACATCCTTGACGAGTCGGAGCAGGCCGACCGCGACTCCTGTATCTGGTATGCCTCCGAACTGCTCAAGATGTGCGCTTCCCGCAAGGACCGCGTTGTGGCCGACAGTACCCACTACCAGCGCACCTACCTGCGTCTGAAAGAATCGTACGACTACGCCCAGGCCCGCTACAAGGTGCTGCAGGAGCGTATTTTCGTTCAGGGGCAAACGCCATATACTACCCTTCTCCCCCACTTCGGCGGCATGTGGAAGCGTGCGGTCCTGGAGTGCCGCGAAAAGTATGCTCCCGGCCGGGACGCCAGCACACATGGTTCCGATACCGCGCCTATCATGAGCATCATCTGGCTGCTGGTATCAGTGCTGGCTGCCTTGTTGATCCGCCTCAAACGGGATCATCTGAAACATGGTATACTGCTATATCTGCCGCTGCTGGTATGTGCTGCCTTAGTGATCAGCCTCCGGATGGTATTCCTTCCAAACTCCATGATGAACCTGATCTTCCCGCCCATCCTGCTTGTTTTCCTTATCTGGCAGACGACGGCATGCCTGCATCACGGAGCCAAGACCAAGACCATCGACCGCGTAATCTGCTGGGGCTCAGTGGCAATCATACTGACTGCGTTCATAGTGGCCATCCTCGGATACATCTATTTCGGTCTGCTGATCATGATCTGGTGGTTCTTCCAGATTACAGCCATACTTGGTATCATAACAATAGTCCACCTGCTTGACCTCTTCAAGGAAAAGATACTCGATCCTCGCAGCGAGGAATACAAGAAGACGCTTTTCTATCTGCCCGCATCCGAGCGTGACAGCCACCTTTTCGGCGCCACATGGCTTTACGACCTGGTCAAAATGACCGTACTGCCCATACTGGCCATCGTTTCAGTTCCCCTGTGCATCAAGATGTCGCTGGACGTTTTCGACTTCTCGGACCTGTACCAGACCATAGTCTACAAGCCTTTCGTACACCTGACGAACGCCGATAACGCACCGCTTCTGAGGATCTCTTTCCAGAACATCCTCCTGGCCTCCTGCCTGTTCTTCGTGTTCAAGTATCTGAACTATGCTATCTTCTCCATTTACAAGAGCTTGCGCTACGCAGCATACATGCACAGGAACGGCCGCAGGACAGTTCCCAAGAATGAAGTCAACCTGTCGCTCGGAAAGAGCATAATAGGCGCCATCACCTGGTTCGTGTACATCATCATTGTAATAGTGATGATAAAGATACCTACCACCTCTCTCACAATCATAGCCGGAGGTCTGTCTGCCGGTATCGGTATTGCCATGAAGGATATCATCAACAACTTCATATACGGCATCCAGCTCATGTCCGGCAGGGTGAGGGTCGGCGACTGGATCGAGTGCGACGGCGTACGCGGAAAAGTCACCAACATCAACTACCAGAGCACTCAGATCGAGACTATCGAAGGAGCTGTGATGTCATTCCTTAACGAGGCGCTATTCAACAAGAACTTCAGGAATCTTACGCATAACAACTCCTACGAGTTCGTCAAGATTATCGTGGGTGTAAGCTACGGCACGGACATCGGCAAAGTACGCGACACCCTGGTCGACGCCATGCAGGAGCTGCGCACCAAGGACTCGTACGGCCGCGAAATCGTTGATCCCAAGAAGGGCATCTACGTCAGCTTCGACGCCTTCGACGAGAGCAGCGTCAACATCGCCATCAAACAGTATGTGCTTGTGGCTGAACGCATTGCATACGTTGACAAGGCTCAGGAAGTCATCTACGACGCACTTAACGCCGCCGGCATCAACATACCTTTCCCTCAAAGGGATATCCACATTGTGACGGGAGAATAGCTGTATGGAGCCTCATAGCATCGAATCGGGCGAAAGCCTTGAATCCTTGATGCTCGGCAGCGTCAAGGCAGGCTTCCCCTCCCCCGCCGAGGACATCCGCGAGAAACTGGACCTTGTCAAGCTGCTGGTTCAGCACGGCGCGTCCACTTTCTTCTTCCGTATCGACGGAGTATCTATGGTGGACGCCGACATGGACGAGGGCGACATTATCATCGTGGACAGGGCCATCGAACCCTTCGACGGCTGCAAGGCAGTATGCTTCATCGACGGCGAATACACCGTAAAGCGCGTGCAGATTACGCCCAAGGGAGCCGTCCTGCTGCCATGCAACGAGCGGAACACACGCTACCGCCCCATTCCCGTAGGCCCCGACGACGACTTTCTGGTGTGGGGCGTGGTGACGTGGGTCATCAAGAAGGTGTAAGATGTTCGCCCTTGCCGACTGCAACAACTTCTTCGCATCCTGCGAGAGGGTGTTCCGTCCGGAGTTGAACGGCCGGCCTATCATCGTGCTCAGCAATAACGACGGCTGCGCTGTGGCCCGGTCCAACGAGGCTAAAGCTCTGGGAATCAAGATGGGAGCGCCCTTGTTCAAGATCCGGGACATAGTGGACAAAGCGGGGGTGACGGTGTTCAGCTCCAATTTTGCACTCTACGGAGATATGTCACACCGCGTGCAGGAAGTGCTGCGCAGCTTTGCACCCTCGGTTGAACAGTATTCCATCGACGAGGCGTTCCTGGATCTCCGGGGGATGCGGATCGATGATCCCGACGCTTTTGCAAAGCAGATTTCACGTGAGTGCCGCAGGCTTACAACCATTCCGGTTTCAGTGGGTATCGCTCCGACCAAGACGCTGGCAAAGATTGCCTCCAAGCTTTGCAAGCAGTATCCCAAGCTTCAGGGTGGATGCTACATGCACCGGCCGGAGGATATCGAAAAGGTGCTGCGGAAGTTTCCGGTGGCCGATGTGTGGGGAATTGGCAGGCGAAGCGCCGTCAAGCTCGCATCGATGGGCATTTCCACGGCATGGGACTACACGCGTCTGCCCGAAGCCACGGTGCGGAAGCTGTTCGCCATGCCGGGTTGGAAGACGTGGAAGGAACTGCAGAGTATCGCCTGTATCGAATTTGAAGATATGCTTGAGCCCCGGCAAAGCATCTGTGTATCAAGGAGTTTCGCGCACGAGATAAAGGATTGCGCACTGCTGTGCGAGCAGGTGGCCAATTTTGCCGCCGACGCCGCGCGCAAGTTGAGGGCACAAGACTCGCTGGCTCTGGAACTTGCGGCGTTCGCCTTCACCAACCGTTTCAAAGAGGCTGCGCCACAGACCTTCGGTTCGCACCTTGCTGTCTTTCCGGACGGCACATGCGACCACAGGGCAATCGTAAGTGCCGCCGTAGCATCCACCAAAGCCCTGTTCCGCCAGGGCTATGCCTACAAGAAAGCGGGAGTAGTAATTACCAAGCTTGTGCAGCGGTCTGAAACAAGCGGATCGTTGTTCGCCGACCGGGCCGCCGACGAGCGCGAAGGGCGCCTTTCGGAGTCAATCGATTCAATCAACCGCAGTTACGGGCGCAGGGCCGTTATGTTCGGGGTGCAGGGTGACGGCAAGATAAAGATGTCGCGCGAGCACCAGTCGCCCCACTACACTACCCTCTGGAGCGACATTCCAAAAGTAAGCGTAAAATAATTTCCACATTTTTTCTCCGTTGTCAAAAGTTGACAAAACGCAGCCTTACCTTTGCAGCAGATTTAAAACGATACTGCTATGTCAAAGGAAATCAAAATGTGGATCGAGAACTACTCGGAAATTGAAAATCTCATCAGCGACCTGGAGCTTGAATTCGACGGATGCCGCTAGACGAGGCGTCCGCCAAGGGCTCCATATTGTTTGGAGGTAACGTTTTTTTGCGTAACTTAGCAAACAATATGGACAGAAGAAAATTCCTGGGCAGTATGGGGCTTGCTGCGGCCGGTGCAGCAGCCCTGCCGGTACTCGGCGCCTGCTCCGAGGCC
The DNA here is from genome assembly GCA_902766255.1 of uncultured Bacteroidia bacterium. Classification (GTDB taxonomy): domain Bacteria; phylum Bacteroidota; class Bacteroidia; order Bacteroidales; family UBA932; genus Cryptobacteroides. Next base: position 12,933 of record CACXCS010000060.1, on the reverse strand, counting down.
AGCTCAGCCGGCATCCCGGGCAAGGATATCAAAGAGTCGTACAATGCAGACCTGCTTGTCGTAGGCGGCGGTCCCGCCGGCGTATGCGCCGCAGTCGCAGCGGCCCGCATGGGGCAGAAAGTGCTCCTCGTCGACAGTGGCAACTGTCTGGGCGGAATGGGCACCAAGGGCCTTGTAGGGCCTTTCATGACCTGCTATGACGCCACCGGGGAGCGGCAGATCATACGCGGCCTCTTCAACGAGATAGTCGAGCGCCTGATTGCCGGAGGCGGTGCCATCCATCCGTCCAAAATACGTCACACCACCGAGTTCACCGCATGGATTACTGAAGGTCACGACCACGTAACTCCCTTTGACCCCGAAATCCTCAAAAAAGTCTACGACCGCCTGTGCGCCGAGGCAGGCGTAAAAGTGCTTTTCCACGCCAACTTCGTCACTCCGATAATGAAAGGGCGCAAGATCCAGGGCGCCGTCCTGCTCACGCCCTCGGGGCTTGAGGCGGCCCGCGCCCGCATGGTGATCGACGCCACCGGCGACGGCACCGTTGCTTTCAGGGCAGGCGCTCCCTGCGTGTTCGGGGATCCGGACAGCGGCCGTGTCCAGCCGGCATCCCTGTTTTTCCGCATCAACAATGTAGACACCGACCGCCTCATTGCAGACGTAGTGCCACATCTGCCTGAATTCAGAAGGGTCAACGGCGTGAGTTACAGATGCTTGCACTGGAGGGTGGCCGAGGCGGAGGCCGCCGGAGAATGGGATCTTGCCCGCAAGTCCGTCAACATCTGGAGATCCGTCGAAAAGGACCAGTGGGTCATCAACTGCACCCGCATCCACGGTGTCGACGCCACCGACGCCGAGAATCTCACCGCAGCCGAGATTGAAGGCAGGCGCCAGGTCGAGGAGCTTATGAACTTCTTCCACAAGTATGTACCAGGGTGCGAAAAGGCCACCTTGATGGGCACTGGAGCCACCATGGGCATTAGGGAGTCACGTCATGTGCACGGAGATTTCGTACTGCCCGTCGACGACCTCGTAAACGGTGTCATTCCCGAGGACAATATACTTTTGTCTGCCAATTCCATCGACGTTCACGGAGCTATGGGAGGTCCAGCCGGAGGGCTGTATATGCCCATACAAAAGGATATGTACGGTGTGCCTTACCGCTGCCTGATTCCCCGCGACGTGGAGGGACTGCTGCTGGCTGGCCGCTGCATCAGCGCCGATTCGGCCGCAGCAGGAGCTATACGCGTAATGCCGCCGGCCATGGCTCTGGGCCAGGCGGCCGGCACCGCTGCTGCACTTTGCCTGCAGCTCGGAGCTTCGCCCGCATCACTGGACTATGCAGACCTGCGCAAGTCCCTGCTCTCTCAAGATGTGTTCCTGGGGTAATAGGGCCTTATGCTGCTGAGCCTCCTGTATGTTCTGATTTCGGGCATCGCTCTGCCCGTGGGCGGCATCCAGATGCAATATCTGTGGCGCAACCAGCTTGGGGATGTATATTCCCTGGGGCTTGGCAGTGCGGCTTGCCTTGGGGCGGCAGCAGCCACCATGTCGGGCTGGTGCTCGCTGACTGTCGGCAGCTTTGTGTGCACGCTGGTGTGCACCATGATCTGCTTTCTTGTCACCCTGAAAGTCAACACACAGAGTTTGATTACTTTTGGTATCCTTTTCGGAACGTTCATCGGGTCGCTGGGAACCATCGTGGTCACAAATGCGCCCACCGGAGACCTGCTAAAGCAGTATTACCTGTGGGGGGCCGCCAACTTCCGGCTCGAGGGTGTGACCACCGGTGACATCATCTTCTCGCTCTGCCTGTTTGCCGTGGGAATTGCTGCCGCTTTGCTTGACAGCAAGCGGCTCACCGCCCATTTCAAAGGACAGACCGAGCTGAGCAACCTGCACAAGGCGCTTAGTCTCCTGGCTATAATGTTCCTGGTTACCAGCGCCGTAAGTATTTGCGGACCAATCGGTTTCATATCCCTCGGAGTGCCTAATCTCAGCCGCATCATCTGCAAGAAAGAGGATATCCGGATTCATTATGTCATATCGTCAGCCATGGGTATCGCACTGTTGCTGATCACTTATCTGGTTGTGCAGTACGTCAATTTCGGCATTTACCTCCCCATCAGCGCCACCATGGCGATCCTCGCCCTCCCCCTGATGGTGATTTTGTTTGTCCGCAAATGATTGCCGGTGGTCACTCTCGCTTCGGTCCCCCTCGGCCTGTCTCAAACTGGAGCAAATATTCTCTTTTTGCTCCTGCAGACGGCTGTTTTCCCTCGCTCGGGAGCAAATCTGGCTGTTTTTCTCCAAACGACTACCATTTTCCCTCCGGCGGGAGCAAATCTGGCTGTTTTTCTCCAAACGACTACCATTTTCCCTCCGGCGGGAGCAAATCGCGCTATTTTTCTCCCATTGGCCACCCCTCCACCAGAAACAATTAAAAAGTACGCGTTGTCATGAATTGGAAAAGTATCAAGAATAGATTTTTAGCTGAGGCTGGCGTCCGGCAACTGCTGATAGTTGAGTGTTGCGCCAATAGCCGCGAGGCTAAAGCCAGGTACTACCTTAAAGACGACGGCAAATGGAAACTGGCTGGGCGTTGCAGAGCCTTTATCGGGAAAAACGGCCTTGGAAAGGTGCGAGAGGGCGATGCCAAGACCCCCGAAGGAGAGTTGGGCGTCCTGCGGGCGTTCGGAATCAAGCCCGATCCCGGGTGCAGTCTCCCCTATCTACGGGTTGTTCCCGGAACAATTGCCTGTGACGAAGAAGGCACCTTCTACAACCGTATCGTCCAGACCGATACACTGCCGGTTACTTCAGAGGAAGGGCAGCGTGGCAAATCAATTCCAGGAGGCGAGAGGATGTGGGAATTGTCGCCGGAGTATGACTATGGCCTTGAGACCGACTTCAACGCCGCCGGCGTGTGGCCTCTCGGCTCCGCCATCTTCATTCACTGCAAAGGGGCCAAACTATGGACGGGCGGCTGTGTGGCACTGGACAAACGGCTCATGAAGAAGATCCTCCAGACCGCCGGTTCAGGCTTGAAAGTCTCAATCCACTGATTACTTTGCGATGGCTACGCTGCGGGTTTCGCGGATGACGGTGATCTTGACCTGGCCGGGGTAGGTCATCTCGTCCTGTATGCGCTGGGCGATGTCGGTGGAGAGGCGGGCGGCCTGCTCGTCGCTGACCTCATCGGCACCCACTATTACGCGGAGTTCACGTCCTGCCTGGATGGCGTAGGACTTGGTGACGCCGGGATAAGAGGCGGCAAGGTCTTCCATGCCCTTGAGGCGTTTTATGTAGGACTCGATAACCTCGCGGCGGGCACCGGGACGGGCACCGGAGATGGCGTCGCCGACAAGGACAAGAGGCGCATAGATGGTGGTCATCTCCATCTCCTCGTGGTGGGCTCCGATACAGTTGACAATCTCGGGACGCTCCTTGTATTGCTCGGCAAGGCGGGCGCCAAGGAGGGCGTGAGGCAGTTCGGGCTCATCTTCGGACACCTTTCCGATATCGTGCAGGAGGCCGGCGCGCTTGGCGATCTTGGGATTCAGACCAAGCTCGGAAGCCATTATGGCACAGATGTTTGCGACCTCGCGAGAGTGCTGGAGAAGGTTCTGCCCGTAGGAACTGCGGTACTTCATTCGGCCTATCATGCGCACAAGCTCAAGGTTGAGCCCGTGAATGCCAAGGTCGATGCAGGTACGCTTGCCGGTTTCGAGGATTTCTTCCTCGAGCTGCTTGCTAACCTTGGCCACGACTTCCTCTATACGGGCGGGATGAATGCGGCCGTCGATGACCAGCTGGTGGAGCGAAAGGCGCGCAACCTCGCGGCGTACGGGATCGAAGGCGCTGATGAGGATGGCGTCAGGGGTATCGTCAACCACTATTTCTACACCGGTGGCAGCTTCGAGCGCACGGATGTTGCGGCCCTCACGGCCAATGATACGTCCTTTCACCTCGTCGCTGTCAATAGGGAAAGTAGTGACGGCATTCTCGATGGCGGTTTCCGTGGCGGTACGCTGTATAGTGTTGATTACTATGCGCTTGGCCTCTTTGGCCGCATTCAGACGGGCCTCATCCATAGTCTCGTTTATGTAGGCCTGGGCCTCGGTGCGGGCCTCGGCTTTCATGTTCTCTACCAGCATGGTTTTAGCCTCCTGGGCGCTCATGCCGGCTATGGTCTCAAGCTGGCGGTTGGCCTGGGCGCGAAGCTGCTCAGCCTCCTCCATCTTGGATTCCAGGACTGCACGCTGGGCATTCACCTGACCGCGCTGGGAATCAAGGTCGTGCTGGCGTTTGCCAAGCTCGGCGGCCTGGTCTTTGAGCTGATTCTCACGGGACTTGATGTTGCTCTCACGCTCGCGAAGTTCGTTGTTGCGCTGGTTGACCTTCTGGTCGTAATCGCTTTTGAGCTGAAGGAATTTTTCCTTGGCCTGGAGGATCTTCTGCTGTTTGATGTTCTCCCCTTCGAGTTCCGCCTTTTCGATAATGGCTGCGGCCCGGCCCTTTTGGTTGGCGCGGCTGACCGCTATATAAATTGCCAGGGCTATTATGGCGCCGGCAATGGCTGCTAGGATATAGTACAAAATCATATATATAGTTTTTAAACTTACAAAAATAAATAAATTTTCAATAATATACACTATCGTCGGCTGCCTATTGAAAGAAATCAATAAAAGGTGACTATTTTATTAAAAATGTTTCTATCTTTATATTTTGATAGTTAATAACGCCAAAACACAAATGACAAATTCAAAGCACATTTGTATCATATTGCTCGCGGCTGTTGCATTTATGGCTATGGCCTGCAACGGAAAAGAGAAGCCCCAGGACACGGCAGAGAAGATAATTCCGAGCAATGTCTCCGTTCCCTCCGAAATGGAAATTGAAGAAGGCCAGACAGTTATCCTTCCCCTGATAGGCCGCGCACACGTGACCACTTCAGATGAGATAGTAATGCGCACCGCCGCCAATCAGGACATCATATGCCCCATACTGGCGGTTGACGAAGGAATAGCCATAGAGTTTGCCCTGCCCGACAATTTCCTGGCCGGCAGCTATAAAGTATATGTCCGCCGCGACGGCTTGAACTACTATGTAGGCTCCATCCAGCTGACCATACTCAAAGCCCTTGTAGTGGAGCCCGAGGCCGGCACCAACGTTTACGGCATAGTGCTGTGCGAGGGCAAGGGAGTCCCCGGAGTGCTCATCTCCGACGGTGTAGAATTCGCACAAACAAACGCTGACGGAATTTACCAGCTAAAGTCCGAAAAGAAGTGGAAATACGTTTTCATGGTCATTCCTTCCGGATATGAGGTCCCCTCACAGGGAGTCCTTCCCAGTTTCCATGCCACGCTCACCCAAACGGTTAATACCCCCGAGCGCAAGGACTTCGAGCTTGTCAAAACCGCAAACGACAACTTCACCCTCTTCGTCCTTGGCGACATGCACCTGGCCAACCGCAACGAGGATATAAAGCAGTTCAACCAGTTTGCCAAAACCCTTAATTCCGCTCTTGCCTCCGCCACCAAGCCATATGTCCTGACTCTCGGCGACATGACCTGGGACCTGTACTGGTACAGCAACAAATACGAATTCCCCCAGTACCTGAACACAGTCAACAGCAACTATTCCGGAGTGCTGTTCTTCCATACCATGGGCAACCACGACAACGATATGAACTCCGTGGGCGATTATAACAAGTCGTTCCAGTACACCAGGGATATTGCTCCTACCTTCTATTCATACAACCTGGGCCAGATCCACTTCGTGGTGATGGATGACATTGATTATAACAACGTGGGCACAGGTTCCGAACTGCGAGGCGATTACAAGCGCAACTTTACCGCAGAGCAGATGGCATGGCTTGCCAAGGACCTCTCGTACGTCGACAAATCCACACCGGTATTCATCTCCGCCCACGCCCCCTTGAGCTTGCCCTCTGGAGCGGTCAGCTGGAACAACAGCTACCTCAACGGAGCCGACTCCGCGGGTGAGGCCAATCTGTCCGAGTTCCAGAAGGCAGTGAGCGGTTATGATGTCCATTTCCTGAGTGGCCACACCCATAACGTCTTCAACCGCAAGTTCTCCAACACCCTTTCCGAGCATAACTGCGGCGCCGTGTGCGCATCGTGGTGGTGGAGCGGGCACCTTACACCCGGCATTCACCTCTCGCAGGACGGAGCCCCCGGAGGATTCGCAGTATGGGAGTTCAACGGAAAGAACTTCAAGCACAGTTTCCGATCGGCCGGACATCCTGCCGAATATCAGTTCCGCGCTTACGATATGAACAAAGTCAAAGAGGTAATAGTTCCATCGCTTGGAGGCAACCACAAGGACTTCACCAAGCTCTCGACAGCCATGCAGAACTACCCTGCCAATACCATTCTGGTAAATGTGTGGGACTATGATCCCGACTGGAAAGTCAGCATTAGCGAGGACGGCAAAGAGCTGACTGTAAACAAGGTAGCGGCTTATGACCCTGTTCACATAGTAGCACTGAGTGCACCACGCTGCAAGAGTGCCAGTGCTTCCAGCACGCCCAGTTTCCTCACCAATTCATGGACGCACTTTTTCCAGGCCCAGGCCAGCAGTGCAAATTCAACGGTCACGGTCAGCGTAACCGACCGCAACGGCAACACCTTCTCCGAAACCATGACCCGTCCCAAAGCATTCTCGATCAACGACTACAAAAACCAATAATACTAACATCCAACCAAATTAACCACTAGCTATCATGCGATTCCCGAAAATTCTATCCATCGCGGCTCTGCTGCTGGTAACGGCCACCGGCCTGTACGCACAGAACCGCACGGTTCAGGGAACGGTGCTTGACTCCTCGCAGCAGCCGCTGCCCGGCGTCGGCGTCGTCCTGGAAGGAACCACCAACGGGACCGTGACCAATGCAGACGGAACGTATTCGCTCCGTGTTCCCGCATCGGACGTGGTCCTGGTTTTTTCGAGTCTCGGCTACCAGGCACAGACTGTAGCAGTGCCTGCCAGCCAGGGCGTCGTGAACGTCACCATGGAAGATGACGCCATGACGCTGGAAGAGACGGTGGTCGTGGGATACGGTGTCCAGAAGAAGGTCAACCTGACCGGCGCAATCACCCAGGTCGAGAGCAAACAGCTCGAAAACCGAAGCGCCCACAACCTGACCACAATGCTTCAGGGCTCGGTTCCAGGCCTCAACATCTCCACGTCGAGCGGTAATCCCGGATCGACCGGCTCGCTCAACATCCGCGGCTATACCTCTATCAACGGCGGCTCTCCCCTGGTGCTCATCGACGGCATCGAAGGAAGCATCAACCGCATCAATCCCCAGGACGTGCAGTCGATCTCCATCATCAAGGACGCCTCTTCTGCAGCCGTTTACGGAGCCCGGGCAGCCTATGGTGTGATTCTGGTCACTACCAAGGACGGCGGCGAAGACAAGAACAAAGCCACCGTACGTTACAGCGGCCGCTGGGGTTTTGAAAAGCCCACCACCTCAACCGACTGGGAGACCACCGGTTACTGGAGCGTCTACACCATCAACAAGTTCTGGTACGAGAGCAAAGGATCCAACTATGTCAACTACACCGCCGAGGACATGCGTGAGCTCCTCGCCCGCGTACACGACAAGACCGAGAATCCAGAGCGCCCCTGGGTTGTGATCAAAGACGGAAAGTATAAGTACTACGCCAACACCGACTGGTGGCATGAGCTGTACAATGATGTACACCCGACCACCAACCACAGTGTGAGCATAAGCGGCGGCAACAAGGCCGTAAAGTACTATCTTTCTGGACAGTACGACCGCCAGGAAGGTATGGTCAAGGCCCGTCCTGACGTATACGAGAAGTATAACCTCAGGGCCAAGATCGATGCCCGCATCAACAAATATGCGCGCATCAGCAACAATACCAACTTCTGGGTGGGCACCTACGACTTCCCCGGTCTGGCCAATATCCAGGACTCCTTCGCATATGGCGACCGCCACGCACCTGCCTGCTTTACGCTCAAGAATCCCGACGGCACCTGGGTATACTTCGTGGATGCCCTGGGATACCGCGTATGCAACGGACGTCACTGGGCTTATGCCAGCAACAACCTCAACCTCGAGAAGCGCACCGACTTCGCAAACACCACCGAGCTGACCGTGACACCGGTCAACCACCTCACCCTCAAGGCCAACTACAGCTACCGCAGTTACATCAACCACGACACGCACAGGCGCAATCTGATTGAGTACTCGCAGTACCCCGGCCAGGTGGTCGTCTACAACAACGGCGGCGCTTTCGACAACTACATGACGGAAAAGAACTCGGAGAACCTTCGCACCACCTGGAATGTGTACGGTACATACGACAATACCTGGGCAGAGGCACACCACTTCACCGCCATGGCAGGTTTCAACTACGATGCCTACCATTACAAGGATGTATGGGCAAAGGGTTACGACCTTATCACCACTGAGCTCTCCGACCTCGACCTCATCTCCACCGCCACCCGCCAGCCCGAAGTCAACGGTGGCCAGACGGCTTGGAGTACGGCAGGCTTCTTCGGACGTATCAACTACGATTTCAAAGGCCGTTACCTCTTCGAGGCTTCTGCCCGCTATGACGGTTCTTCACGCTTCGCCGCAGGTCACAAATGGGGCTTCTTCCCCTCAGTATCTCTTGGCTGGCGTATAAGCGAGGAGCCTTTCTTCAGTCCCCTCAGGTCCACGGTCAACAACCTCAAGCTGCGTGCTTCCTACGGTACCCTCGGCAACCAGAACGTGGATGATTTCTCCTACATCCGCCTGGTCAACTTCAACACCTTCGCCGCATTTAACTTCGGCGACAACGTAATGGCCCGCTACACCAACCTCGACGCTCCCGTCGCCTCCGACAAGACCTGGGAAACTTCCAAGCAATGGAACCTCGGACTTGACCTTGCCATGTGGGGCAACAAGCTGGAATTCACCGCAGAAGCCTATATCCGCGACACTGTCGGCATGCTTACCGACGGTATGGATCTGCCCGCAGTTTACGGTGCTTCCGTTCCTCAGATGAATGCAGCAGACCTCCGCACCAAAGGTTACGAACTGTCGCTCAGCTGGAGGGATTCCTTCAAGCTCTTCGGCAGGCCCTTCGAGTACTTTGTCAAGCCCATCCTGAGCGAGTACCGCTCCAACATTACCAAGTTCAACAACGACACAAAACTGCTTTCAAACTATTATGAAGGCATGGAACTCGGTGAAATCTGGGGCTTCCACGTGCTTGGGCTGTTCGAATCCGACGAACAGGCAAAAGAATATACCAGCAGGGTTGACCAGTCCTACTGCAATGCCAACCTAAACGGTGGCTGGAAGGCAGGTGACGTAATGTACGCCGACCTTGGGGGCAAAACCACTTATGACGAGAACGGCAATGTCATTTCCGACGAGCCCGACGGAGTCATCGGTATAGGCGCCAATACTCTGGCCGACCACGGCGACAGAATCTATCTCGGCAACTCCCTGCCCCGCCTGCACTACGGTTTGAGCACCGGCTTCTCCTGGTGCGGTTTCGATTTCAGTGTGTTCTTCGAAGGAACCGGCAACCACTACTGGTACCCCGCCCGTTACAACTTCGACTTCTGGGGTCCTTTCTCCCTTGGTTATCCTACTTTCCTCGCCAAGAATTTCCTTGACAAATGTTGGAGTGAAGACAACCCCAATGCATACTTCCCGAGGCCCCGTTCCAATGTCGCCTCCAACGGCGGCGGCGAGCTCGGCCGCGTGAACGACCGCTACCTGCAGAACATCCGCTACCTGCGCTTCAAGAACCTCACCGTGGGATACGAACTTCCCAAGAAGCTCATCTCCTACGTAGGACTTGAAGGCCTGAGAGTCTATTTCTCCGGAGAAAATCTGGCCTATTGGTCTCCTATTACCAAGGTTACAGACCATCTGGATCCCGAGAGCTGCTTCAACCGCGGTAGCGACCCTGTGGATGACCTGAACAACACTTCCTACCCTTGGCAGAAGACTTTCATGTTCGGTATTGACATCACCTTCTAATGGATTCGATTATGAAAAAGAGTATTATACTTCTGGCCCTGACATCAATTATGGCCGTTTCCTGCAATCTGGAAAGTCTCATAACTCTTGTTCCCGAGTCCCAGATTACACCCGAGTCGTATTTCAAGACAGCCGAAGACCTTCAGTTGTTCTCGAATTCCTTCTATAACAACCTCCTTGACAAGGAGCCCTTCGCAAAGGAGAGCGACGTATTTGTCAAGATGAATCCCTCCGACCTTATCCGCGGCGGCAACGACCGCACAGTTCCAGCTACCGGCGGCGGTTGGGGCCGTGGCACCGGAGCCTGGGGCGACCTTCGCAAGATGAATACCCTGCTGGGCAATATCCATAATTGCGAAGACAAAGATGCAGTCCGTGAATACACTGCACTTGTCAAGTTCTGGAGGGCCTATTTCTACGCCAACATGATCATGAAGTTTGGAGATGTGCCATGGATCGACCATGAACTTGGCTCGGCCGACGAGGACCTCTACTTCGCTCGCGATACACGTGAAACCGTTCTACAGAACATGATCAAGGACATTGACGAAGCCATAGAGAACCTGCCCGGCAAGGCTGCAGCGCCCCAGACCGCATACCGCATCAACAAATACACGGCCATGTTCGTCAAGGCGCAGTTCTGCCTGTTCGAGGGCACCTTCCGCAAGTACCATAGCTCTCCCGCTCCTTTCGAGAATTCATACAAAGCAGCCGACGGCAGTACCCACGATTACCAGTATTACCTCGACCTTGCGGCAAAGGCAGCCAAACAGCTCATGGATTCCGGCGCATACAAGCTGTTCAGCACAGGCAAGCCCAACTCGGACTACCTCACCCTGTTCAACTCCGACAACGCCAATACCGACGAGATCATACTGGCAGTCAACTACGACCGCGACCTCAAGATAAAGCACGACTGCGGCCGAGACATTACCAACCAAACCGCTGCCCGATATGGTATGACCAAGAAACTCGTCGACCAGTACTTGATGAAAGACGGCAGCCGTTTCACCGACAAACCCGGCTGGAACGTTATGCCTTTCGCCGAGGAAGTTGCGGATCGCGATCCCCGTCTTGCACAGACTATCCGAACCCCCGGTTACAGTTGGAAGAGTCCCGGCAAGAGCAACGACGGACCGGAGTTCTCTTACTGCCAGACCGGCTATCAGACCATCAAGTACATCCCTTCGTACGATACCAAGCCTTTCTCCACCGACAACTGTTTCAATGACATGCCGGTGTTCCGTTACGCTGAGGCACTGCTGGACTATGCCGAGGCCAAAGCTGAGCTTGGAGAGCTTACCCAGGGCGACCTCGACATTTCCGTCAACCTCATCAGGGCCCGCGTAGGCATGCCAGGTCTTGACATGGCCGCAGCCAACGCCAATCCCGATCCGTACCTGATGTCCGCAGAGACCGGCTATCCCAACGTCAGCGGTTCCAACAAGGGTGTAATACTTGAAATCCGCCGCGAAAGGGCTATCGAGCTCTTCCAGGAAGGTTACGGCCGTTATTTCGACCTGATGCGCTGGAAAGCCGGCTACTGCCTCAACCAGCCCTTCTACGGGATGTACATTCCCGGTCCCGGCGAGTATAGCTTCGGCGATGACAGCAAGTACACGTTCTATGTCGGAAGCACCAGCGCCAGCGGAACCAAGTTCAAGATCTTCGATCCTGCTACCGGCGACGAGACGGCAACCGACGAGATCTTCTACCTTGTGGATCCCAATACAGGCAAGCTTGCAACCTCAGGAGTCCGCGATGCCCTTCACAGTATCTCCCACTCCTTCGACGAGAGCAAGCACTACTTCTATCCCATTCCCGAGAACGATCTTCAGCTGAACGAGGCTCTCGAACAGAATCCTAACTGGTAACAGATTATGAACACATTTGTCAAAATACTACGAGTTGCTGCGATTTCAGCCGCCTGCGCCGCACTTCTCTCCTCCTGTAACAAGGAACCGGTAGAGAACGTAGCCAAGGCCGTACTGGGAGACCAGAACATTATGACGTTTGCCGCCAAGAATCCGGCGGCCCAGACTGTAACGGTTTACTCCGACGGTCCCTGGCGTTCCACTGCCCCCTCGTGGATCAGTGTCGATCCCGCCACAGGCGACGGTGTTGTTACCGTGACAGTGACCGCCCAGGAGAATGTTGACGGAGGCGGAATGCTCGAGCCCCGCAAGGATACGCTCTTCTTCCACGGCAATACCCTCGCAAGCCGTCTGATCATCCTGGTAAACCAGGAAGGCGACGCTTACCGCAACGCCGAGCACATGTCACTTGAAAAGGTGACGGCACTGGCTGACGGCAAGTCATTCATCCTGGACGAGGCTACAGTAGCCGCTGTTTCTTCCGCCGGATACGTACTTAACCAAGGCAATGCCAACGTGTACGTCCAGGATGGGTCCAGCGTCAAGATCGGTGACAAAGTCTCTGTCAAGGGTATAAAGGGCAGTTTCAACAACCTGCCTGCCATCACTACTGTCGACGAGTTGAAAGTCCTTTCCTCCGGCAGTTACGCATACCCCGAGCCCAAGAACCTCAATGAAGTGATAGCCAGCTACAGCGCAGATGCGATGGAATACATCACAGCAAACGGCGTTATAGCAGGGGGCAACCTTGTAATCAGCCTTGACGGCACCGATTATTCCCTCAAGCAGGTCGATTGCCCTGCGGACTTGAGCGTTTCCAAACTCAATGGCAACAAGGTCGAACTCACGGGTTACTCCTGCGGCCTCCTTGGTGCAAAGCAGTTCGGAATCATAACCACCTCGTTCAAAGACAATGGTCCTGCTGTGGTTCCAAGGCCCGAAAAGCTTCTGTACGCCAAGTGGAGATTCACCACCAGCCTGTTCCCGAACTATGCCGATTTCTTTGGCGGAACAACCGGT
>CACXCS010000059.1 GCA_902766255.1 uncultured Bacteroidia bacterium | reverse complement strand
TAAGGTCAAGTCGCTTGAGGGGCGTATGGCCGATCTGTCTTCTGCCAGTTTCGAGGAGGTGGAAAAGTATCTGCAGGATGTTGATGGGGTCAAGTATCATAATGATACCACCGATATGACTGCATCGGGGATTGAATCATGCTTGAAACTTGAGAATCGCGTTAAGATCCTGAAGCGCGATGCCCAGGCGGCGGCAGATTCCCGTCTTCAAACGATGCTGATTCCCGTTGAGGTGAATGATGACTGCCTTCTTGAGGCGACAACTACGTATCCCGTATATCTGGAAAAAGGCGACGTGCTGTATTTCAAAATCGGTCTTCAGAAACCCGGTGCCGTCAAGCTCTATAATGCTGATGCGAAATCACTCATAAAGACATATTCCAAGACTTCGAAGGTGTCAGACTCACTTAGAATCGCCAATAAGGGAATATACCTTGTTGACGTTCTTCCGGGCGGAACTCAGTATGCATCCGTAGATATCACTTACAGGATGGCGGACCATGCCCATCCCGTAAAAGCCGTAAAGAGCGAGGAAGTCGAGGGGCGTTCCGGAGGCTTCCGCGTCGTCGGTACCAAAGGCGTCAATATGCGTGCGGCCTTCGACCAGCCAAGAAAGTTCACCCTCTCCAGTCAGTTCAAATCGACCTTCTCCAGCGCAGCGAAGTCAATTGCCGTGGTTGCCGTCCAGATACCTTCCGGGGCGACTGATGTTCTGTACAACCTGCGTATTTCGACAAGCGAACAGGATAGAAGTTCGGACGGCAAATTCCCGGATAATATGAATCTGGCGTATAAGAAGGTGCGTTTCCTCGGGCTTCCGTTATATGAAACGTCCCACGGAAGCGGCCTTTTCAGCATGTTGCTTGACGACAATCGGCCGCTGAGGGAAGAAGACGCATACTGTAATATGTATGTTTTCCGTAGCCAGCAACAGGCAAAACTGTTCCAGGACGGTGTCCGTTCAGCATCCCAGCTTTCATACGATGTGGATTATTCCACGCTGGGCACACAGTCATGCAACGGACGCATACCGGCAAAAGGGTCGAAGACCATCTATCTGGCCTTTGAAAACGAGCGTGTGCGTTATTCCAACTACATCTGGGTGGAAGTCCTGACAGCCACCCCCACGACGGAGTATCACGCCACTAAGTATACAGTTGAATAATGAAACGCTTCCTGGTTTTGCAGTCTGTTCTTTTGCTGGCAATTCAGTCGCATTCGCAGGATTTGGCCGGCAGGTGGCTGCTGGTGGACGAGAGCGATGGGACAAGGATGGCTTTGACGCTGTCGCGTGATAAGTCGGGTGTTGTGGAGTTCACCACTGTTGTCCGCAGGCAAGCCGTATCTTATGGCGAAGGCAGTCAGTTCTGGGGGACATTTCATACAAAAGGCGGATATTACTTCCTTTTGAATGCGGATGTAAAGACTCCTTTTAAGTGGACGCAGACGGACTCTTCGCTGGTTTTGGCAGTGGGAAAGCCTACGTGTTTTACCGTTACTGCAACATTGGATGAGAAGTACAGTACAAGAGAAATCTCCGACGAAGGCCTCTACAAGAAACAGGTTCTGGAGCAATGGCGGAGGGATTTCCGCGAGAACGATGACGTGAAACGGGATAAGCGGAAAATGGAAGCCTATTTCAAAGAAGCCTACTGTGACACTGTCCATGACTTGTTTGAGGGGGAACACTTCATTATGGAACGCTCTGATTCCAGAATCGTTTTCCCCGAATGGGAGATGACTCGTTTGCCGTAGCATATTTGCATTTAATAAGGGCAGTTATTATAATTCGGAAAAGATTTCTCCTCTTTAGTCACAATTTTACGATTCTTTCAAAAGAATCAGCAAAACGTCTTCCGGGTTATTGCAAAGGTGATCCCGACTTCATAGTTTTGCAAAAACGAAAAACTATGAAAACAACGATCCTTACCCCGGAACAATTTGCACGGTACGAAGCCATCGCCAGCGAGTATGACCGCTTCCGCAGGCTCTCGCAGGAAGAGAAGGAAGACCTCATCATCCGCATTGCAACAAGTACCTACATCGACCTTTTGTGCGATTGGGCCTTCAAGCACGACACCGACAAACTAATCTATACTTATCAACTACGTGAGACCACTGGCGAAAGGTACACCAAAAGGAGCCTCCTCAACCTTTACCTGTGCGAACTCCCGCGATTTGCCGCCGAGTCAGGGAAGGCAGGAGATCCCGTCGAAGTTTGGTTTGATATTCTGCAAAATATGAGTAATTTTGCCAGCAGACCGGAGCGGTACAGCGAGAAGTACGACCCTATCTTCGAGTCGAGCCTGCAGTCGCCGATCCCCGACCAGGACAAACTTCATTATTTTCGCTCTATGTTCAACGACGACGTTCGCTCATACCTCACAGTCGAGGACCGCAAGGAGATTGCCGAAGAATTCTATGCCAAGGGCATGGAGCAGGGCATCGAACAAGGCATCGAGCAGGTTGCTAAAAGAATGAAGGTTGAAGGTCTTCCTGTTCAAACTATCGTATTATACACTGGCCTGTCACTCGAAGCAATCGATGCAATTGTTTAACCCGCCGCCAGCGGGAGGAGAAACCAGTATCCCACAAGCCTACTTGAACAGCAACTGGGCGAATTCGATGATGTAGATGCGCCAGTTGCGCCAGATGTGGCCGCCTTCGCTCTCGTAGAGGGTGGCTGGGTAGCCGCGGGAGATGCCGTCGGTTTTGCCGCAGCTTATCCAGTACAGCGATAAGCATCCTCAATCAATGAATATTCGAGATATTTATTAAAAAAGGCTATTGTTTTTAAAAGATTAGTTATATCTTTGCAATATCAAAATAATATCATTATGAACACAAAAGAAACTCCTTACAAAGGCCTTTGCATCAACGGTTTTCTGGCTCTGCTACTCATAATCATTTTGTTTGTGGCAGTTATCTATTGCTTCACCCTGGCAGATTCCAACAGCGTATTCGCGATTATCGGAGCACTGGGGATGCTGCTCTTCGGTATTTGCTTGAATGGTTTCATAAAACTTGAGCCCAACGAGGCCAAGGTTCTGGTATTCTTCGGAAAGTACAGCGGCACTTTCAGCCGCACAGGTTTTTACTGGGTCAACCCGCTCCTGAGCAAGAAAAGCGTCAGCCTCCGCGCCCGCAACCTCAACCCCGAGCCCATCAAGGTAAACGACAAGGCAGGCAACCCCATCATGATAGGCATGGTGCTTGTCTGGAAGCTGGAAGACACGTACAAGGCTCTTTTCGAAATCGACAGCCAGTCGCTCGTAGTGCCCGTGGCCAATGCATCCGCCCGCGGCGTTGTGCGCATGCTTTCACAGGCTTTTGAGAACTTCGTCCGTGTACAGAGCGACGCCGCCCTCCGTCAGGTGGCCGGCCTGTACGCCTACGACAACGCCGACTCAGCCGACGACCTGACTCTTCGCAGCAACGCTGAAGTAATTAACGAACAGCTTGTTACAACCCTCAACGAGCGCCTTTCAATGGCCGGCATACATGTAATCGAAGCACGCATCAACTACCTTGCATACGCACCTGAGATCGCAGCTGTCATGCTCCGCCGCCAGCAGGCCGACGCCATCATCGCCGCCCGCGAGAAGATAGTAGACGGTGCTGTGAGCATGGTAAAGATGGCTCTCGACAAACTCAAAGACGAGGGTGTAGTCGATCTGGACGAGGAGCGCAAGGCCGCAATGGTCAGCAACCTCCTGGTGGTGTTGTGCGGCGACGAACCCGCCCAGCCAGTGGTCAACTCCGGCTCGTTATACTAATATGTCCAAGGACAAAGAGGCAGTCAAGAGCTTCGTCCTGCGCGTCGACCAGGACACGATGGACGCTCTGGAACGTTGGGCTGCGGACGAGTTCCGCAGCATCAACGGTCAGCTGCAGTGGATAATAAATGACGCCCTTCGCCGTGCCGGCCGGGGCAAGAAAGGAAGCTAGTAACTCGCTTCGATATTCCACACAAAGGCGCGAAGGCCAAGGTCGGGGGTAGCCTCGTCCTTGGCCTTCAAAGCGTCAAGGATGGGCTGGACCTTTTCGTCCTTCACAAAAGTCAGGACAGCGTGGTTCTGCTCGGGCCAGGCGTGACTGCCCATGTGGGGGATGCCGTTGAAACCGCCCTTGCCCTGCACATCGGTCCAGCGGGTATAGCCGCGCTGGCGTTGTTTCTCCAGCAGGTCAACAACCTCGTCACTGTATGCTTGGTTGTAGCTTATGAATATCGCTTTCATTGTGTTGCGAGTTTCTTTTTCTTACGTTTTTCCTGTCTGACGCAGATAGCGCAATAGAGCGTAGGTATAAGCACCAGAGTTACAAGAGTCGATATAGACAGGCCCCAGCATACCGTAACACCAAGAGAGCGCCACAGCTCGGAGCCCTCGCCGGTGCCTATTGCCATGGGCAGCATGCCGAGTACGGTGGTAAGAGTGGTCATGAGGATGGGGCGCAGACGGCTGCGTGCAGCGGTGGTGGATGCGTCGCGAACATTCATACCTCTCTCACGAAGCAAGATAGTGTAGTCTATGAGCACTATACCGTTCTTGACAACGATTCCAAGCAGAATGATAATGCCCACGAGCGACATCATGCCAAGATTAACTCCTGACACGGCAAAGCCAATCAATACGCCGACCACGGCAAACGGCACACTGAACATAATGACGAACGGGCTCATGAACGACTCGAACTGCGATGCCATGACCATGTATACCAGAATGATTATCAGCACGATAAGGAGGAACAGGTCGGCGAACATGTCCTGCTGGTCCTCGTAGTCGCCGGCTATCTGGATATTGAGCTCCGAGGGAATATCGGTCGAATCAATCGCCCTCTGGGCAGCCTCGACGGCCTCGGAAAGAGCTTTTCCCCGGCCAACTATGCCCGTTACGGTGATGAGCCTCTCGCGGTCCTTGCGTTCGATGGTCGGCGGCACCAGTGTCTCGACTATAGTACCCAGTTCCTTCATTTTTACGGAGTTGCCCTGGGGCCCGGTCACAGTGATGTTCTCCATATCCTCGATGCTGGTGCGGAACTCGGGGGCATAGCGCACGCGGATACTGTACTCCTCCCCGTCCTCGCGGTAGTAAGAAGCAACCGTTCCGCTCATGGCAGCGCTGAAGGCCGATCCGGCAGTGGTGGAATTAAGCCCGTTGACTGCCAGCTTGGTACGGTCGAAGTCCATCTGGAACTCAGGCGTATATTCGTCACGGCTGAGCGTTACCTGGGCGAAAGCGGGATCCTGCAACATTTTGGCCTGCAGCTCTTTGGCCACACGGTCGGTGGTCTCGAAACTGTAGCCGTACACTTCAACCTTGATGGAAGATGCTCCGCCCATTCCGCCGCCGCCCTCGGTCACCATAGCCCTGTGGATATCGGGATGGCGTTTGAGGATGCCGCGCACTACGTCTGCAATCTCGGCGCTGGTACGCTTGCGGGTGCTGCTTGTACCGATGCGAACGTTCATCGATATCACATGCGTACCGTTGTTCTGCATGTTGGCGAAGGTATTGTCGGTGTCAGCCTGTCCGAAGGTGACGTTGATTCGCTGGGCCTCGGGAACCTCGGCGCATATCTCGTCATATACTTGGAAAGCAAACTCGCGGGTTACATCCTGAGCCGTACCCATAGGCAGCTCGATGTTGCAGGAAATACGGTCGGAATCCCCGCGGGGGAAGAACTCGGTCTTAAGACCAGGTGCGAGCAAGAGCACTGTGGCAACGAACACTATTGCGAAAGCCGAAATCACCAGTGCCCTGCGGCCGGTAGCCCAATGGATAATATGTCCATAACCCCTTGATATCCAGTTGATAAAACGATTGATTGGTCCAAAAACGGCATTGTACACACGTCCGTGCTTCTCCTTGGGTTTGAGCCAGCGGGAGCAAAGCATGGGCACGAGCGTAAGCGCCGCGGTAGTGGACACTATCATGATGATGCTCACTATCCAACCCAGCTGCCGGAACATTATTCCCGCCATGCCGTTGATCATGGTAAGCGGCAGGAACACGCACAGCATGGTAAGGGTAGAGGCAATCACCGATATACCCACCTCCGATGTACCGTGCACCGCCGCCTCCTTGGGCCGTTCGCCCCTGGCAAGGTGGGTCGAAACATTCTCAAGTACCACTATAGCGTCGTCAACAACCATGCCTATTGCTATGGCGAGAGCGGACATCGATATGATATTCAGTGTGTTGCCTGTAGCAAACAAATATACCAGCGACGCCAGCAGCGCCATAGGGATGGACAGTACGATGATAAAGGTGGACCTGATATTTCCAAGGAACAGGAACACCACGAGCATAACTACGATGAAGGTAATTATGATAGTGTCGCGAAGCGTCTTTATGGTGTTGATGATTTCCGTCGAGCCGTCAACCAGGATGCTCACATCGATATCGGCGGGCAGAGTGGGCTCGATCTTGGCGAGTTGTTTCTTGATGCCCTTGATAACGTTTACGGTATTTGCTCCCGACTGCTTCTGGATAATAATCCTGGCCGAACGCTCGCCGTTGGTATAGGACTCCTGCTCTCGCTCTTCGCCGCCGTCGCGTATGGTGGCGACGTCGCGCAGGTACACAGTCCTGCCTCCTACCGATCCAAGCACTATGTCAAGCAGTTCGGAAGGATCGGTGAACTCCTTCTGGACACGGAGCGTGTAGGTATTGGAACCTATGTCGATGTTGCCAGAGGGGAGGTTGCGGTTCTCGGCAGCAATGATACTTGCTATCGTACTGACACTCAGATTGTAAGCCTGCAGCCTGGTAGGGTCGCAGTAAACCTGGATCTCGCGGGTGGGAGCGCCGGCAACGCTGATGGTACCGACTCCCGGGACACGTGCCAGCGGCGTAGCCAGGCGGTCGTCAAGGATCTTGTCCAGGCCCTGCAGGCTCTCATCGGCCGTAGCCGTAAGGAGCATGATAGGCATGTCGTCGGCGCTGAACTTGAAGATGACGGGCATCGAAGCGCCTTCAGGCAGCACCGAGTTGACCATGTCCAACTTGTCGCGGACGTTGTTGGTAGCTTCCTCTATGTCTGTACCGTACTCGAATGTGAGGGTGAGCAGAGATATGTTCTCCTTGGAGCGGGAGTTCAGTTCCTTTAGGTTCTCAACGCCGTTGAGGGCATTCTCGAGCACCTTGGTAAGGTTGGTTTCGATATCGGCGGCGTTGGCTCCGGGGTACGAGGACATCACCATGATGGTATTGGAATCGAACTCCGGGAACTGGGCGATGCTGGTGCGGCTCAGGGAGAAGATACCGAATATCATGAAGGCGATGAAGACGAGGGCCGTCGTCACCGGGTTGTCGACTGCTTTGCGGTAAATGCTCATTGCTTATCCAATTTGAACTTCCTGCCCCGCCTTGAGCGCGGAATTGCCCTTCACTATCACCTGGTCTCCCTCTTCGAGGCCGGAAAGGATTTCGTACTTACCTTCGAAGTGACGTCCCAGGGTAACTACTTTCATCACGGCCTTGCCGTCTTCGACCACGAACACTGTCCGCGTACCTGCACCCTGCATCTTGAGGATGGCGGTATCAGGCACGGTGATGTTGAAACTGTCGCCGAAGTTAACCGTTACGCGGGCGTACATCCCAGGGCGAAGCTCCCTGCGGGAGTTCGGGACCGTTACTTCCACGTTGAAAGTGTGCGTGGCGGCGTCCATCGTGGGATACAGACGGTTGACGGTGCCGGTGTAGCTTTTGCCTGGAAGGGCGTCGGCTGTGAGGGTAACGCTGTCCCCCCGCTTGACACGGGTATAGTCGGTTTCTGAAATGGCTACAAGAATCTTCACGGGAGTGATCTGCTGCACGGTGTAGATGGGCTGGGCCATAGCGAACATATCGCCGCGGTCGTAGTTGCGGGCGGTTACAACACCGCTGATAGGGCTGCGGAGTATAGTATTCTCCTCGATGTTGCGACAACTGCTCTTGCTCACGTTGAAGGCAAGCTCAAGCTGGTCGAAGTCTGCCTGGGATATGCCGCCCTGGGCAAGCAGCGTGCGCACTCTTTCGAGCTCGGTCTGGTCGTTGCGGAGCTTAAGCTCGGCCTGATCCAGCTGCACCCTGTCCATCTCGGCCAGAATCTGGCCCTTGGACACGAAGTCGCCCACCTCAACGTTGAGCTTCTGGATGCGTCCGCCGCTCTGGGGCGCTATGTTATTGACGACCTTGGCCTGCACGGTAGAGGAGTAAAGGGATGTCTGCGGCACGTTTTCACGCGCAGCGGTAACTGTGCTCACCAGAGGTATCTGCGGCTCCTGGGGTGCTTGCTGCGAGGAAGCAGCCTGGTTATTCTGCGATCCGCAGCCGGCCAAAACCAGCAGCGCTGCTACAAAAAAGGATGACTTATTCATTGTTGTTCGTTTTATCAAGGAAGTCGGCGCCGAGGGTTCCCTCAAGGTCGGATTTGGCGGAAAGATAGCTGTAGATGGCTTGGCACACTCCAAGCTGCGACTGGGTAAGTGCCAGCTGGGCATCATTCAGGTCGGTGAGGGTGCTGCGTCCCACGTCGTACGACTGGCGGGCTATGCCATAGGCCTTGGTAGCCGTTTCAACGGCACTGCTGGCCGATCCGTAGCTTTTGACGGCAGTTTCCATGGTTCCGAGATACTGCCGTACAGCTATCTGCAGCTGGCGCTCAGTGTTGGCACGCTGGATATCGAGTTCGGTTGCCTGCACCTTGGCGGCGCGCACAGCATTGTATCTCCTCCCGCCGGCGAAAATGGGTATGCTCAAGCTGAGGCCCACGTAAGAGTACGGCGACCATTTGTACTGGCTGAACTTATAGTCGTTGGCCATGGCGTTCAAGCTGTATGAGAACGCAAGTGCCAGGGTCGGCAGGCTGGCGTACTGCTGCATTTTGATGGTATTGGCAAGCTGGCCGGCCTGTATCGCCAGCTGCCTGAGGGTGGAATTGCCCTCAAGATCAGCAGAAGGGGCCGGCTCGGTGAGCATGATGTCGGCGTAGTCGGCAAGGGAACCGGCAACGTCGATTTGCGTATCCAGATCAACGCCCATGACAGCTTTAAGCTGCCAGAGACCGATTTCCACTGAATTCTGGGAATCGTACACATTGGGAACCGCGTTGGCCAGAGTGGTCTTGGCGCGGGTGAGATCGAGCTCGGAGGCCCTTTGGGCGTTGAACTTCTTTTGGGTAAGTTCGAGGTTCTCAAGGGCGTTGTCGTATACCGACTGATAGACCTTGGCGGCCTCTTTCGCAAGCAGGACGGTAAAGAAAGCCTTCTTGACCTGGGTTACAGTCTCAAGCCTGGAATTACGGGCCTTTTCGACCGCGAGTTCAACGTCCTGATCGCTGATTTTCAGGCTTTTCCATAACTGTGCGTTAACCAGGGGCATACTGGCCGAGACGCCTGTGGACCAGGTGTTCCAACGGCCTACCTCGAATCCGTCGGCCGAGCGGGAGGGTGCGGCTGGAGCTGCACTTCCGGACTCGCCGGTGCCAGATCCGGCACCGCCCATCATCGACGACATGTCGAAGTCCATATACATAACCTGCTTCTTTATGGTGCGCTGATAATTGGCGGAACCGTCAATCTGCGGAAACAGCGAGGCATAAGAGCCTTTGCGGGCATATCCTGTGCGTTTGACCTCAAGGTCGGCAACCTTTACCGATGCATTCTCGCTCAGGGCGATGCGGAGCGCATCGTCGAGGGTAATGACAGCGTTGCCGGAGCTTTGGGCAGCCAGAGGAAAAAATGCCATTGTGGCAAGGCCCAGGACTGAAATAAATAATCTTTTCATACTACTATAACGAGCGCATTTTCGCTGCAAAAATTATACCATCCGGACACTTGCGAATGATAACCAAAAAGTCTATCTTTGAAGAAATTTTAAGACTATGGATTTTCTCTTTGTTCACTGGCACGTAGATCCCGTGCTCATACATATAGGCAACTTCGGAATCCGCTGGTATTCCCTGCTCTTCGTGGCAGGTTTCATTCTGGGCTGGTACCTCTTCCGCTGGTTCTTCCGCCGCGAGGGCGTGCCCGAAAAGCTTATGGATCCGCTGCTCTACACCCTGCTTATAGCCACGATTGTGGGCGCCCGCCTGGGGCACTGCATCTTCTATCAGCCGGACTACTACTTCGGCTCCTGGCAGGGCTTCTGGGAGATTTTCATGCCTTGGAAGGGCGGACTTGCCAGCCACGGCGGCGCCATAGCAATTCTGCTTTCAATGTGGTGGTACTCATCGCATTACGGCAAAAAGAACGACTTTGATTTCCTGTGGATTATCGACCGTCTGGTCATTGCTGTGGCCTTCGCCGGCTGTTTCATCCGCCTTGGCAACCTGTTCAACTCCGAGATCTACGGCGACGTGACTACCCTTCCCTGGGGCTTTATCTTCGACCTTCGCGGAGAAACCGAGCCCAAGCACCCAACCCAGCTTTACGAAGCCCTGAGCTACCTGATTCTCGGTCTCATCATGCTGTGGGTATACGCGAAGAAGCTCGACAAGGTGCACAGGGGATTCTTCATGGGCTTCTTCTTCCTGGTATGCTTCGGCATGAGGTTCATCATTGAGTTCATCAAGGAGCCCCAGGTCGAGTTCGAGCAGTCCATGTCCCTGAACATGGGGCAGATACTGTCAATTCCATGTATTATCCTTGGCATCGCCATGCTGGTCTACGCAGCAGTAAAAAAGAAGCCGGCCGCAATTGTTCATCCTGCGCCGGCTCCTAAATCACAGACTCACTACGCCAAGCCTCTTACTTAGTCTTGTCCATCATATTATAGAGCTTTGACATGCCGTCCTCGGTAAGGGTGTAGCCCTTCTCTTCGGGGAGGACAAAGTACTTTGCAGGCTGCTCGCCCAGCTCTATACCTGCGGTCATCTGAACCAGCACGTCCGACGAAAGGACGGCGAAGGGGATGCCCGTCTGGCAGTCGATGTAACGGGTGATTGTGCCGTGGTTGCTGATCCTGCTCCACCGGCCCATATAGACCTCGTTTTTATTCTTCTGGGCCTTCTCGCGGCGGTTGAAGACATTCTTGGTGTAGGTCTTGCTGTCGTCAAAGATACGGTATACGGTGGTTTCTATGTCCTTGCCGTTAACTTTTGTTACTGCCAGCTGCACGGAGCCGTCGGCAAAACGGGTATACTCACGGCCGGTGTTGGCGTCGTAGCGGATGTCGGATCCGGGGGTAAGCACCATCTGACCCTTCTCGTTCTTGGTAACCGTGTAATTACGGGCAAAGTACGACGGCTTTGCCGAGGCCATCTCGGGGCAGGGAGAAGCTGAATTGTCGGGCAGGCCAAGATTAGGGGTTTCCTGCGCATTGACGCTCAAGCTGGCCACGAGTGCGGCAGCTGCTAAAATAAAGGATGCTATCTTTTTCATTTTCAAAATGGTTTTTCCGTTCTGCAAAAATACAAGTTCTTTATTACAAATCAAATGCCACTACTCAAAGCGGCCGTCCTTCATGTGAAGGGTGCGGTCGCACAGGGCGGCCAGGGACGGGTCATGGGTTACTATCACAATAGTCTGCGAAAGGGTGTCGCGAAGATTGAAAAACAACGAATGGATTTCCTGTTTGGTAGCAGAATCCAGATTCCCCGTGGGCTCGTCGGCAAACACCACGGCCGGATTGTTGATCAGGGCCCTTGCAATTGCAACCCGCTGTTTTTCACCGCCGGACAGCTCGGATGGCTTGTGAGCCAGGCGTCCGCCAAGACCGGTCAGTGCGAGCAGCTTTTCCGCCTCCGATGCCGCCTGGGCGGCTGGCTTTCCGGCTATGAGCGCAGGAATCATGACATTCTCCTGGGCTGTAAACTCGGGCAGCAGGTGATGGTCCTGGAAAACAAAACCGATACGGCGGCCCCTGAAAGCTGCAAGAGCGTCTCCTTTTAGGGAGCGCCGGGAGCCGTCAAACACGGTAGTTCCGTCTATCTGCAGGAAGCCGCTGTCGGGCGTGGAAAGCGTGCCGAGAATCTGCAGGAGGGTGGTTTTGCCAGCCCCGGATGCACCGGTGACCGCGAGGATCTCTCCTGCGGCCACCTCTACATCCACTCCTTTCAGCACCTCGAGGGCACCGAAACTTTTGTGGATCTGGCTGGCGCTTATAATCATACAAGCGCAAATATAATGAAAAAACCTAAAGCTTGAAACGCAGACCGGCGTCCAGGTTGAACATGAACGGCTTGTCGGTACGTACCGACTTGGGCTGGCCGGGCGAATGGAAGTAATAACGCACGGCAGGGTCGAGGTACAGGCCAAGCCTGTCGGAGAGCTTGAACTCCAGGCCAAGACCAAGGGCTGCCGAGAACTGGAAGCCGCCGGCGGCATCTTTAACGGTGGTTGCCGGAGTACCCATGAGCCTGTAACCGTTGGCAATGCAGTAATCGGCTGAGCCGCCGCCCCATGCGTAAATGTCCATAAGGCCGTCACGCGTGTTCAGCAGGTTGTAATAGACATTCACCGGTATGCCTATATAATGCACCGTATGGAAGATGGTTCCCTCAAACGGGGAGGCTGACGGTGCGGTATAAGTACCTTTGAACGAACGTGTCAGCATGGAATAGTCGAGCCCGGTACCAAGCGAGAGCTTGTCGGCTACACGGAAGCGGGCGCCGAGACCGATGGTGAAGGGCACGCCATAAGTGGAAGGGCCGGACTCGCTTATTCCGGCGTCGGGCGAACCGGCACCGGGGGCCATACGGCTTATGCCGTTGCCGCCATAGGAAATGTTGGAGTCATTGCCGCCCACACCGCCACGGGCATAGAACCCATTGAGCTGCATGGCCGAGGGCCGGACGCTATCTTCCTGCATGATGCGGGCCCATTGCTCCGCAGAGTCTTGATTGTCATTATCGCTGACTGTACCGCCTTTGTCTCCCGTGGTGGCTTCATGGCCGCCGGAATCCTGCCCCTGAGGTATTTCAGGTTGCCCTTCAGACACGCCTGCGGATTCCTCTGCCTGGGACGGAGCCTCCTGAGCTTCCGCGGCCGCTTTACGTGACGCCGGACGCCTGATGGGTGCAGACACAAACTCAACATCAGGCTCAACAGCCTCCGGTTCAACGGTTTGCGCCAGGAGGTCACCGGTGGGCACGCCGGACGGCTCGCCGGAATCAGCAATTATCTGTATATCATCCGGAGCTCCGGCACTGCGGTCGAAGATTCCGGTAAAGAACAGACCAGCCGCAATGGCAGCCGCGGCGAATGCGGGCACAGCCCACTTCCACCAGGCGGCGGCAGCCGCTGCGGAATCAAGACGCCCGGACACGGCACGCCACACGCGTCGGGGAACTTTTTCCCCGGCGTCGTGCATCACCGACTTGATTTGTCGGTCGAAGTCTTGCCAATTGTCTTGCATCTGTATATCTATTTCTTTTTCTGTCTTTCCAAAATCTTGGCCTGCAGCATTGCGCGCGCCCTCAGCAACTGCGAGCGGGAGGTTCCCTCGGAGATGCCGAGAGCCTCGGCTATCTCGTTGTGGGCAAAACCTTCTATCGCGTACATATTGAATACCGTACGGAAGCCTGGAGGCAGCTCTGAGATTATCTGCATAAGCTCTTTGTAGCCCAGGTCCTGCACGGCGGAAGGGGCGTCGCTCGAAAGGGATCGGGCGGAGTCCACATCCTCGCTTTCCTTGAGGATGTCGTTCTTCCTGAGGTTCATAAGCGCCGTGTTGACAAAGATCTTCCTCGCCCACCCTTCGAAGGATCCCTCCCCCGAAAAGGAGTCAAGTTTGGCGAACAGAGTCACAAAACCGTCTTGCAGAACGTCCTCTGCAGCATCCCTCTGGCCCATGTAGCGCAGGCATAGCGCGTACATTTTGGGTGACAGGGAATCGTAGATGGCTTTTTGTGCACGTCTGTCGCCTTCCTTGGCTTTTTCAATCGTCCAAGTATAAAGATGCGAGTTGTCCTTAAAAAGTTGCATCGGGCTCCAAAAAATCTCAAAACCACAAATGATGTTGCGAAAATAGACAAAAAATCAATATTTTTGTAATTGTATGCGAAAAGTCCTGCTCACTTTTGCCCTTGTCTGCTGCCTGCTGCCCGCGTTTGCACAGGAGCAGCCAAACGTGGAAAATGCAATCCTTGACGCAGTTATGCAAATCGAGGAGGGTCGCATCGACTCCGCAGCACATCTGCTTGACTCGCTCAAAGAAATATCTCCCTCCAACGACGCCGTCCTGTATTACCTTGGTATTTGCAAGTATTCCAAGAGGGATTTTGCCGGCGCCATTGAGTACCTCGGCGAGGCCTCCCGGCTGGACCCTTCAAACAACTGGTACCTCGAAACTCTGGCCAACCTCTATATTTACACGGGCGAGCCCGCCAAGGCCGGAATCATCTATAAAACTCTCTCAGAGCGCAACCCCGACAAGTTCCGCAACGCCTACACCCTGTCCATGATGGCGGACGCCTACCGCCTTCAGCGGGACTACCCCAGTTTCTTCAGCACCCTCACCGAGCTTGTGCAGGACGAAAATATCGAGGACGAACAGAAGTATCAGGTCCTCATGAGTTCGCTTGGCAACTTCGACGCCCGTACTTTCAATGCCATTCTGCCTCAGATGGATACGCTCATGATGCGCTACGTCCAGGCCGAGCCGAACAGCATCCACTCCCACGGCCTGAGCCTTCAGATGGCTATCGCTCGCGAGGACAACGCCGCCATCATCCACCAGAGCGAGGTGCTCATGGCCCTCCAGCCAGACGACAAGGCTGCCCAGGTCAACGGCCTGTCCATCATCGGTGACACCCTTCATTCGATGGGCCAGACCTGCAAGGCATACAAAAAGTATGAGGAGGCACTTAAAATCGATCCCCGCTACTGCCCGGTACTCAACAACTACGCCTACTATCTCAGCCTGGAAAAGCGCAAGCTGTGCAAGGCCACCCGCATGAGCCGCATCACCATCGAGGAAGAGCCCGACAATGCCACATACCTGGACACCTACGGCTGGATATTGTTCCTGCGCGGCAAGGCCAAAGAAGCCAAGCCTTACTTCAAACACGCAATGATCTACGGCGGAAAGGAAAGCGAAGTCATCCTTCGACACTACTCCCAAGTGCTTGAAAAACTGGGCGAAAAGGACCTGGCCGACTACTACCGCGGGCTTGCCGACAACAAAAAGAGATGAAAGCGTTCCGAATCATAGCCTGCGTCCTGCTGTTTTTCATGGCCCTTCCTGCAGGGGCCCAGAACCTGAACGCCAAACGCGACCGCAAGGCCCGTCTTGAAAAAGATATCAAGGTCCTCGAAGGGCAGCTCTCCGACGCCACCCGCCGCTCCAACAGCGCAGCCACGCAGCTTGACCTGCTCCACGCACAGTCGGAGGCACGGCGCGAGCTCCTCGCCGACAGCGAGCGCGAACTGGGCAGCGTATCGGACAGCATACGGTCCTGCCAGAAGCAGCTCGACATTGTACAGAGCCGCCTTGACACCATGTCGTACTACTACGGCAAGCTGGTGCGGAACGCCTATAAAAACCGCGACTCGCGCATCTGGTACCTTTATATCCTCGCCAGCGAGAATCTGGGGCAAGGCATGCGCCGATACGGATATCTGCGCCAGCTCTCCTCGCAGATGAACGTTCAGGGCCGGAAGATACAGGCTGAAAGGGAGCGGCTCCAAACCCAGAAAGCCAGGCTCGACAGCCTCCGGTCAGAAGCCAAGAAACTCCGCGACGAGCGCGCCTCCGAGCTCACCAAGCTCCGCAAGGAAGAGGAAAAATCCCGTACCCTTGTGGCCCAGCTGCAGAAAGACCGCCGCAAATACCAGGACCAGCTCTCCGGCAAGCGCCGCGAGGTCGAATCCCTCAACCGCGAGATAGAAAGAATGATACGCGATGCCATGAACGAGGGTTCGGGCAAGGGCAAAGGAAACGCCGGCGGCAAGAAGACCAGCACCAAGATAGACCAGGCCCTTTCCGACGAGTTCTCGTCCAACAAGGGCAAACTTCCATGGCCCGCCGAAGGCCGTGTAGTCAGCCATTTCGGACGCAACCCCCACCCGGTTTATACCAAACTGGAAATGCCCTTCAACAACGGAGTGGGAATAGCCCTGGACAAAGAGGCTCCCGTGAAGGCCGTATTCAACGGTACAGTCAAACAGATAGTGGTGATTCCGGGATACAATCAGTGCATACTGGTGCAGCACGGAGCTTATTTTACCTTCTATTGCAAGATGGGATCGGTGGCAGTAAAAGCCGGTGACAAGGTCAAGACAGGCGAGGTCCTGGGACACGTCGCCACAGGCTCCGACGGCACCCAGCTGCACTTCCAGCTGTGGAAAGGCCGTGAGCCTCAGGATCCGGAAAAATGGCTTAGATAATTATTCGGCCTCGCCGCTGACCCACACAAGGACGTGGCGGTCGAATATCATGTACTGGAGTTCCAGCTCTTCCTCGTAACCGTCTTTGTTGATGAAGGTTGCTTCGAGTTCGCCCTCTTTGCGCGGGCGGACCGCTTCTATCTCGATCTGCTCGGCGAAGTCCACCTTGTACTGTGACATCTTTTTGTACACAGCTTCCTTGGCGCACCAGTAGATGGCCAGCTGGGTGCGGCGCTCGTCGGCGTCGTCGTCCAGCTCGTCAATTTCATCCTCGGAGAGGGCCTTTTTTTCTACGGCGCTGAAGTCGCGGTCGAGGGATTCGCAGTCGATGCCAACCTCCTCAACGTCGTTGAGAATGACGGCAACGTACTTGTCGGTATGGGTAATGCTGATATTGATAGCGTTGTTCTCGATGTAGGGCTTGCCGTTGTCGTGGTGGCTCAGGTACACCTTCTCCTCGAACATCACGTCAAGGAGTGCCCGCACTGCAAGCTTTTGCTTGCGCAGGGATTCGCTTTTTATGTAGGAGATTTCTTCCAGCTCGTCGGAAGGGATGCTTGTGAGTGCCCGAAGCTCCGCCTCGGTCTCGGTAATTTGCCAGACGCCTAGCCGCAAGTGATAGTCGTCGTCAAGATCTTTCTGAAGATATAGTGCCATAAATAGTTATAACGGAGCAAATATAAGCATTTTTTCCAATATGAAAAAAAATCCTGCTGAGGCACGGAGCCGGAGCAGGTCAGGAAAATAATGTTAAATTTGTACGTTATGAGAAAGATCGCTGTAATTGTAGCTCTCGAGAGCGAGTATGAGCTTGTCAGCAAAGCGCTGGGAGACAAGCCCGGGATAAGCCTGAGTCTTTGCGGCATAGGCAAAGTGAATGCCGCCGTGGGCGCCACCTCCATCATAGAACGTTTCCATCCGGACGCAATCATTTCGTCGGGCGTAGCCGGTGCTTTGGACCCGGAGCTCCGCCCTATGGATGTCATTGTCGCCCAAAGAGTTGCCTACC
Organism: uncultured Bacteroidia bacterium; assembly: GCA_902766255.1. Lineage (GTDB taxonomy): Bacteria > Bacteroidota > Bacteroidia > Bacteroidales > UBA932 > Cryptobacteroides. The sequence continues at coordinate 2,260 of CACXCS010000059.1, read as the reverse complement.
ATGACGTATGGTGCGGCGGCGATAACGAGTGGGGACAGGTGCAAGGATTTCCAAAGTATTTCGAGGCCGATAAAGAGCTCTATTCCAAAGCGATGAGCTTGAATATCGAGGGCCTGCGCATCAAGGGCGGCCTGCAGATCAGCGGCGACCGCTTCATCGACGCAGGCGACGTGCCCGGGCTCATCAAACTCTACCCCGACGCACTTGCGGTCGACATGGAATCGGGCGCACTGTCGCAGACATGCCACCGCTACGGCATTCCGTTCATCAGTTTCAGGATAATCTCAGACAGCGCCGACGAATCATCCTACTCCGACTTCTGGAGCCAGGCCCCCGAGAATTCATTCAAAGTGCTGGAATCGTTCCTCGACACACTCAAATAAAGAATCGCCCCGGAAGCTTGAGTGCTCCGGGGCGATCTGCATATACATCCTGCCGTTACAGGTTGGGATTCTCTTTCTTCCACTCAGCCACTGGAGGAACGATACCAAGGGAAACGATCTCGTCGCGCATCTTGCAGAGGTGCTCGTAAGATGCCTTGAGGTCGGCCATCTCGGCGGGGGTGCCTTCGGGAGCGCAGTAGTGCACGCCGTCGGCGTCAATGACTGTAGGCATGGCCATCATGACATTGGTGTAACCGAGCTCGGGAGCGTTGACGTAGCAGCCGGCGGGCCAGCAGAACTTGTCTCCGCCCATTGCAGCCTCGATCATCTTGACTGCCTGATACGCAGGGCTCTGGAAGGAGCTGCGGCCACGAAGCTTGATGATGTTGGAGCCGCCCTGTACGGTGGCGTGCTTGATTTCGGCCCAGCGCTCGGCGGAGAGATTCTTCTCGGCCAGGGGGATACCGTCGATGAGTGCCTTGCTGGCGAAAACCGCCATGGCCTCACCGTGACCGCCGTAAGTGCGGGCGCCGGTTACCTTGCACTGCTGGACGCCGAATTCGGCTGCCAGAGCCTCCTGCAGACGGGTGCTGTCAAGAGCAGCAAGGGAAGTGAGCTGATTGGGCTTGAGGCCGGAGTGGATAAGGGCGGTCAGAGCCGTAACATCAGCAGGATTGAAGATGACAACGACATGCTTTACATCGGGGCAGTACTTGCGGATGTAGTCGCCGAACTCGGCAGCAATCTGGCAGTTGCCCTTGAGCAGATCCTCGCGGGTCATGCCCTCCTTACGGGGAGCGCCGCCGGAAGATACAATGTACTTGGCATCCTTGAATGCGGTTTCAGCATCAACTGTCCAGGTAACGTTGGCACCCTCGAATGCACAATGGTAGATTTCTTCTGCGACTCCGTGGACACCGGGCTCATAGATATCATAGAGGCAGATGTTGGGAGTGAGGCCGAGCATAAGCGCGGTTTGGGCCATGTTGGAGCCGATCATTCCACCGGCACCCACAATGGTCAATTTTTCGTTGGTCAAATATTTCATGATATTCTTAAAATAGTATTGTCCTTTGCGCCTTTAAACAGCGTGGTACATTGCGGGGGCCTTTCCCCATGTTTATGCCACGTTGTTTAAATCTTACAAAAATACAAATTTTCTGCTAATTCCTAACAAAAAACGCCACTCGTTTTGCAGTTTAGAGAAAGCTTGTTAAATTTGCAGTCCTTTCGGGGTGTGGCGCAGTTGGCTAGCGCATCTGGTTTGGGACCAGAGGGTCGAAAGTTCGAGTCTTTTCACCCCGACATAACACACCGGCACTTACGAAAACGTACGTGCCGGTTTTGTTTTGATGGACACGGGCAGCAAAGAGATTGTGCTTGCTGCAAGCAAGTACTTGATTTACAGCGGAATATTCACCGCTTCTGTGGGAAAATTTCCCACAGGAACGATGGCCAAGGTGTTGATTATGAGGAGGATGCTTGCAGCGTAGCGCGGTCGTCCTGAAAGCTTTGTTCCGCCTTAATAGTATTTTGTGTATCTTTGGAGCGATAAATCGTTTATTTACAATATACAATGGCTCTTAAATCTTCCCGTACTGCTATGGTAGTTGCTATCGTTATTATCGCTGTCACTTTCCTTGTCGTGGTGGGTGTAATGCTGGCCTATTGGCCCAAGGGCATCTCGGTCAACGAGAACGACCAAATCCAGTTGAGCACATACTTAGGCAAGCCGCAACTGATTCCTGCGGATAAAATTTCCATCACCGAAATGCCAGAGGGTATGTTGAACCATCTGATCAGGACCAACGGCATGAGCCTTGGCAAAATCAACTATGGCCACTTCAAGAACACAAAAACCGGGCAGAAGATGTTCC
>CACXCS010000058.1 GCA_902766255.1 uncultured Bacteroidia bacterium | reverse complement strand
CTAGCTCCTGAAACTAGCGCGTCTACCATTTCGCCACCCGCGCTCGGATTGGACTGCAAATATACAACTTTTTCAGAAAATGTACGATATTGTTAAAAGAATATCGTTGGGAAGTATGAATAATTTTTCTCCTTGGCCTTTTATCTTTCCGCAGTGAAGGCATTCGTAGGCGGTGTAAACATCGTAGCCGCCCCACAGTCCAAGTCCGATATCCAGGTTCAGGTGTGTATTCAGCATGAAGGTGTATCCTGCCGACAGGCCTCCGCCGTAGCGGTCGCCCTCGGAGGCGAGAGGTGAGACTATGCCTCCCTGGTTGTACTCCTGCCATTTGAGTTTGCCGGTGAGCCACCATCCCGAGAAAATGTGCCAGGGCCAGAACCTTGCGCCTGCCTCGACGCTTCGCTGGCGGTCCGCCATTTCATTCCCTCCCTTGTTCCAGTAGAAAGGATTGTACTTCACTCCGGCCAGGAGTGTCCACTGCCGGGCAATGCCGCAGGACGCCTCTATATTCATCGTCCCAAAATCTACATAGTCGAGCACATTGGTTGTTACTGAAAAATTTTGCGCTCCGACTGTTACCCACAGGAAGAGTCCTGCGGCTGCCGACAGTAAGTTTTTCATAATACAAGTAGGATTATTGTTCTCCATATCTTATAAAAGCCTCGTTTATAACGACTTTGAATGCAGGGTAGAAACTCAGCAACTTGTTGTGAAGGGTCTCCATGTCTGTTACGTCAGCTGTAAACAAAGCCGCAAGTTTGTCTATCCCAAGTCCTCTTTCGTCAAGATACATAAGCAGCTGAGGGGTGAACCAGTACTCGGTCCCGAACATGGCTGACGATTCCTTGTAGTGCATCCTGTACAGCACGCTCTGGCAGTAGAATGCAAACACTTCCGCTATCTCGCAGTAGTTGCTGCCGTCGTCGCCCCTTGATCCATGGGGGCTGTGTACGGAAGAGCCGATAAGCGACTTGAGCATATACTCGGCGTAATTGCCCCACCACTCTTTGCCTGCAAGTGAAAAGTGCCCTCCATGTGCGAACGCGTGCAGTGCAGTGGCGTAAATAGAGGCGTAAGAGTCGTTTCCTTTTTGCCCCAGCACGACATCAGGAGGAAGAATCTTCAGCAGTGGAGTATATTCCCCTAATGCACTGGAAATCGGGTCGTAAGTTTCTATTATGGTGCCGTGGTGCATAAACAGCGGCATCTCGCCGCCCCAGAAGCCCAGATTCCATATCCTGAAATCCTTAGGGGGCACAGTGTAACTGCTCCCCGGAGCCTGGGCCTCCTGGAAGTAATCATAACCTGCATTATTCACAACGCAGCGCATAAAGAGTCTGCTGTCGGAATTCCCGTCCACTGTAAGGTTCAGGCCTTCGTGAGAATGTTTCCCGAGCGCCGACATGGAGGCCGGCACCAGAATCAGGTTCAGTCCCTGGCAGAAGCCTTTGACATTCTGGAACATAAGCCTGTATCTCACTTTTGACTGGAAACTGCGGCTCATTTTGTAGTAGCCTTCCTCGTCGGTATAGCAAGTGCCGACTTTTACGAAAACATTGCAGCATACTTTCACCCCTTTTACTCCTATGGGCTCTTCGTCAAACTGTGGATCTACGATTGAAATGCGTCCTTGGGGCTGCCCGCTGGTTTTCTCCTCCCCGTCTTTGGTGGCAGGGGACATCATGTCGAGATTGCCGGTCATTCGGAAGGCCTCCAGCTCAACGGCATCCCAGTCGATACCGTCGCTCTTTGTTCCCGGATCGTGTTCGGCTATATAGCAGTCGTCCAGCCTTTCGTATCGAATGCCCTTGGGGAATTCAAAGCCAACCGGCACTACTGCATACTGCCAGGTGATGCTGCCTTCCGGTATGGACGGGTCGTGATACCAGTCTCCGTCCTTGACTATCCTGTAGTCAAGCGGGTGGTCCAGCAGCTCCAAACCCTTGTCCATCAGGGTTTGGAGTTGTGAGTCGTCGGAAGGGAGGAAGCGTACATAGAAGTCGGTAGGGTCGAGGGTCGTGCGTCCTGCACCGGCCGGAGCTACCCTTTCCAGTGCTTTGGTCATATTATCAACAGAATAGGGGTCCTGCAACTGTTCTCCCAGTACTATCATATCGTGAGATAATTCTTCCTCGCCGGAGTTTTGCCTGCCCCAGGGAAGCAGGCCCTCTTTAGAGCAAGCAATGCAGGATGCGGCCAGCGCAAGCAGTACGATGAACTTTTTCATAGCTTCAAATGTTTGTCGATGCAAAGTTGGGACAAATTAAGCGTTCGTTCAAATATTGTAACGCTTATTTGCAGAAACGGCCTCCTGCGCGTGCGGGAGGCCGTTTCTGTTAACTAATTTTCCGGGTTCTACTGTATGAAACTGGCAAAGTAGCCCGGGAAGATGACGTTGGTCATAAGGTATCCGACAACCGTAGCTACGATTACCGATATCAACCCCGGCATCATGAAGCTGTGGTTCAGCAGATATTTGCCAATGACAGTCGTACCGGAACGGTCGAAATTGACGGTCGCAATGTCCGAAGGGTAATTGGGAATGAAGAAGTATCCGTACACGCTTGGAAGCACGCCCAGCAGCACGGGACCTGCAATACCCAGTTCGTAGGCGAGGGGCAGCATGGCAACGACCACGGCGCCCTGTGAATTGATGAGCACCGACACCAGGAAGAATACGAAAGCTATGCTCCAGGGATAGTTGGTAACGAGCCCGGCGAGCATCTGCTTCATCTCGTCCATGTAGTTTCCGAAGTAAGTATCTGCCAGCCAGGCAATTCCGTATATGGCGACGACGGCAACCATTCCCGACTGCCACACTGCGCCGGCAACAGCCTTTTTGGGAGATGCCTTGCAGAACATGATGTTGCATGCGGCGGCCATAAGCATGATGATCTGGATACAGATATTCATCTTGGGAAGGTTGACGGCTTTTGCAATTGTCTGGCCGTCAGCTGTATGGAACATCTGGAGGAAGGCGAAAGCCACGATTACAAGCAACGACCCCAGGAAAATGAACACCGATGCCTTGGCCTGCGGTGTTATGACTTTGTCAAGGGTGGTGGCTGTGTTGCCGTACATATAAGCATATTGCTCAGGGTCTGACTTGCGCTTGAGGAAGTCGGGGTCCTTGTCCAGGTCTTTGCCCCTCTTGTAAGATGCAAGGGCAGCGCACATTAGACCAAGAACGCATGCGGGAATAGTAACCATGAGCACCTGGGGGATTGCCACCATGTAGCCGTTGGCATTGGAGATGGTAACGAAAGCGACTACCGCAGCGGCAATCGGTGAGCATGTGATTCCCACCTGCGATGCCACAGAAGCCACGCCGCAGGGACGCTCGGGACGTATGCCCTTCTTAAGTGCTATGTCGCAGATTATAGGCATGATAGTGTAAACGACATGCCCCGTACCTACCAGCACCGTAAGGAAGAAAGTGACGAGGGGACCGAGGAACGTAATATGCTCGGGGTGCTTGCGCAGGAGCCGCTCGGCTATCTGTATCATCCAGTCCATACCGCCGGATGCCTGAAGCGTGCCGGCGCAGGTGACGGCTGCGATAATTATATAGATAACGTCGGTGGGGGGGGTCCCCGGCGTGAGACCAAAACCGAAAACCAATATGGCAAGACCGATTCCGGAAATGGCACCGAGCGCCAGGCTGCCGTAGCGGGAGCCTACGTACAAGGCTGCCAGCACTATCAGCAATTCGACAATCATTACAAAGGACATATAGCTCAGAATTTATAGAGGTTTAAACCGATTTGGGTGTCGAAATATCGTTCCAGAACTACATCGCGGTAGTCTTCTACCACAAGTTCGCAGGCACCGTTGATGCGTGCGCTCAGCAGGTGACCGCCAATGCAGGTGTAGTCGCGCCTGCTTGCAGTGATGTGTATGTGCAGGTATGGGGTCAGGGGATCCCCGGGCTTTTGGGAGATGTTGCCGATGAGGTTGGTAATCTCCATCTGCTCGGAGAAAGTTTTGTCCACGTACTGTTTGGTAGCCGGGTCAAGGAAACGGAAGGTGGCCTCACATATGGCTCCAAGGCCGTAAACGGCTCCTGCGTATATATCTTTTTCTTTGCAGAATGCGGAAAGGGCCTCGCATACTTCGACGTGATTGTCCAGGCTCAGCACATACTTTCCGTCCGATACTTCTTTGTACTTGTACATTGTATTATGTGGTTTCAAGCCGTAAATATACAAAAAATATCGCACCGCCCGCATAAAAACAGCCCCGGGACCGGCGTCAACGATTGCTGCTAAACCCTAGAAACAACGCAGCGCTCGTATCTTCCGGTCCCGGACTATTCAGAAGTCAGCCGCTAGCTGCAGCCGGGGGGAAAGTTAGTCGGCAACGGGACCGGACCTTGTCCAAAGCCCGTGCCCCGTCATTATATAATCAACCGCTCTTCGGCCCTATGGAAGCGCGCAAGCGCCTCCTCCCGGCCTATGAAACGCATTATATCAGCAATACCGAGTCCGTTTGACGAACCGGTAAGGGCAAGACGTATGCAGTTCATCACCTTGCCCATAGGCCACTCCATGGAACGGATGTACTCCTCCATCGCTATGGCAGAATCAGTTTTCTCCAGCGCCTCGCCGGCCATTGCAACGTTCTCGGCTTTCCAGAACTTGGCAGCGTCTTTCTCCACATATTCTTCCGGCGCCTTGAAAAGGTACCAGGCAATGTCCCAGAAGTCCCGGACAAAGTTGGCCCTTTCTTTTATAAGTGTCACTACCTCACGGACATAAGACTCGTCGGCGCTGATTCCATGCTCTTTCAATATCGGCATGAATGCATCAGCGAGCTCCTCATCGGAACGCATCCTGAGGTATTCTTTATTGAACCATTTAGCTTTTTCGGGATTGAATTTGGCTCCCGACTTGCCTACTTTCTCAAGGGAGAAGGCTTCTACGAGTTCCTGCAGCGAGAATATCTCCTGCTCTGTCCCCGGGTTCCAGCCCAGCATGGCCAGCAGGTTGACGAAAGCGTCGGGGAAGTATCCGTCCTCGCGGTATCCGCGGGAAACTTGTCCGTCAGGAGCCGTCCACTGCAGGGGGAATACCGGGAAGCCCATCTTGTCGCCGTCGCGTTTGCTGAGTTTGCCGTTGCCAACAGGCTTTAGCAGCAGGGGCAGGTGTGCAAATTCGGGCCTTTCCCAGCCGAAAGCGGCGTAGAGCAGATAATGCAGGGGAAGTGACGGAAGCCATTCCTCACCCCGGATAACGTGGCTGATTTCCATCAGATGGTCGTCAACTATGTTGGCCAGATGATAGGTGGGGAGTTCGTCCGCCCTCTTCCACAGCACTTTGTCATCGAGGGTGGAGGTATTTACATCGATATGTCCCCGGATGATGTCATCCATGGCAACGAGCTCGTCGGCAGGCATACGGAAGCGTATTGTCCAGTCGGTTCTTTCCTGCAGCAGGCTATTGACTTCTTCGCTGCTGAGCGTCAGCGAATTGCGAAGGCTGCCACGGGTGGCGGCGTTATATATGAACGTCTGCCCGGAGGCCTCGGCCGTGCTGCGCTCCTTTTCCAGTTCCTCAGCCGTGTCGAATGCGTAGTAGGCATAGCCGCCCTCTACCAGCTGCTCTGCGTATTTGCGGTAGATCCCGCGCCTCTGCGACTGGCGGTAGGGAGCATGGGGATTGCGTGCATCGGCAGTCTCGGCTAGTTTGCCGGAGGCGTCCAGTCCTTCGTCGGGGAGGATGCCGCACCAGCGCAGTGACTCGATGATATATTCTTCGGCTCCCGGCACGAAGCGGTGAGAGTCGGTATCTTCTATACGGAGAATGAAGTCTCCGCCCATCTTCTTGGCAAAGAGATAGTTATAAAGTGCAGTGCGCACTCCGCCCATATGGAGCGGCCCCGTTGGGGACGGTGCGAATCTTACTCTTGTCCTTTTCATGTTCTGCGTATTGCTGGGATATTTTCAAGGTCGGACAGCTGCTCGCCTGCGGAAACCAGCAGGGCCGGCTTCTGCGCGGGGTCGAAGCGGAATGCCCGCAGATTCTCCGAAGAGCTGTATCCTATTCGTGAGCCGACATTGTCCTCTATCAGGCTGATGCCCTTGGTGCTGGCGGCCTCGCTCTTGTCGTAAGTGAAGTTGCGGGTAATCATGATGTAGTTTCCCATGTCGCGGCGCGAACCCACTATGTCGATGAATTTCAGGCCGGTAACTATGGAAGTAATGTGTATGTGGTCGCCCACGCCGGGATCCTCGTCCCAGATGAGCCCGCGCTTGAAGTTGTTGGCTCCGCCGGTGTATTCGTCGATGCGGCGGTTTATCTCGGACATGTCGTCCATGGTAAGTCCCTGCTCGTTCTTGCCTCCTGTGATGTTCACCAGGACGTTCTTTGCGGTAGTGAGGTCGAAGTCGTTGAGCAGCGGGGATTCGAAAGCCTGGCGCACTGCATCCTCGATGCGGTTGGGGCCGCTGCCCTCGCCGTAGCCCATAAGTGCCATGCCGCTGTCTTTCATCATGGTCATGACATCCTCGAAGTCCACGTTGATGTAACCCGGCTTCTGGATAATCTCGATGATGCCTTTGACTGCGGTGGTCAGAACTTCGTCGGCCTTGGGGAAGGCGTTGTGCGTCAGCTGGTCGCCGAAGTGCTCGTAAAGCTTCTCGTTGTTGATGATAAGCAGCGAGTCCACGTTCTTTTCCAGCTCCTGGATGCCGTCGATTGCCCTTGACATGGCACGGTCGCCCTCGTTACGGAAGGGGAGAGTGACTACAGCCACGGTGAGTATTCCTTTCTCCTTGGCCATCTTGGCGATGATAGGAGTGGCTCCGGTGCCGGTACCGCCGCCCATACCGGCGGTGATGAACAGCATCCTGGTGCCGGTATCGATGATCTTCTTTTCTATCTCGGCCTGGCTGTCGATGGCGGCATTGCGTCCCTTGATAGGATTGGTGCCTGCACCAAGGCCTGCACCCATCTGGATCTTGACGGGCACGGGGCTGCATTCAAGAGCCTGTGAATCCGTGTTGCACACGACGAAACTGCAGCCCTCGATGCCGGTGCGGTACATGTAGGAAACTGCGTTGCAGCCGCCTCCGCCCACACCTATCACTTTGATTATCTGGTCGGAACGTTTCCAGTCCTTGGGAGTCGTAGCCTCCAGGTCTATATTGAAATCCTCGAACATAACTTATTTCTCCTCGTTGTTGTTGCCCATGTCATCGTACAGTCCGCCCAACACTCCGTCGAACCCTTTCTCAAACACTTCACCTACCTTGTTCCAGAATATTTTCAGTCCCTTAGGCGGCTTGTTCTCGTTTTCTTTAGGTTCTTTGACGGGTTTTGGCTTGCGCTTTTTGCCTGCAGCAGGAGTCTTTACAATCTTCTCCTTCATCACAGTCTCTATGGCCTCATCGCCGAACAGGCTGCCCTGGCCGTCGGTTTCAACCACGACAGGCTGAGGATTGACTGCGGGTTCGGACTTGGCGGGAGTTGTTTCGGCGATGCAGTTAAGGAACTGGTCGGCGGCCGATTCCAGCAGCATTCCAACGGAAGCGGCGGCCTCGGCCTCGCCTATGCCTGCGCATCCGTCCGAGCTGAACTTGCGTGCCAGGGGGAAGCCCACGCGCACGTTGTAGCCCGATTCTTCTTTTATAAGGTTGGTCAGATTTGCAAGGTTGGCACCTCCTCCCGTTAACACGATTCCGCAGCGCAGTCTGTCGGCGAACCCGCTTTCCTGTATCAGGAAAAGTATCGCCTTTACTATCTCACGGCAGCGGCTGGTGATTATTTCTGAGAGGTACTTGATTCCCAGGTGCTCGTAAGTGCCGTTCTCTTCATCGTTGATCTGCAGCACTTTGTCTCCCATGGTCTGGAGTTTGTCGGGCAGGCAGGCGCCGAAAGCGAGTTTGATGTTCTCGGCCAGTGAATCGTCGAAGGCACACTCTAGGCGGATATCGGTAGTGATACTCTTGCCGCCGAATGGGATTGAGCCGAAGTAGCGCATTATTCCACCTTGATAGATGGACAGCGAAGTTACGCCGGCACCCATCTCGACCAGGGCGACACCGTTGGTCTTTTCGTCTTCCTTAAGCACGGCCTCGCCGACGGCGATAGGGGAGAATATGGCCTGGGCAAGCGCCACTCCCGCGTCGTTGAGCATGATATCGATGTTCCATGCCGACTTCTTCTTGCCTACGAAGATCTTGAAATTGCCTGACAGGGTGCTGCTGGTGGTGCCCACGACGTCCTCCTCGCTGCCTATGAAATCGTCGGTAGCGAAAGACTGGGGCACGGCGCCGTAGATTACCTCGTTGCTGCTGTCGGTAAGAGGATAGTTGTCAAGCGCTATGCTCTTGAGCGATGAGATTTCGTCCTCGCCAATAAGCAGCGAGGGGTCGCTGCGCTCGATTCTGGCGCTTGCAGTTTCCTGGTGCACATTGAAGCGGGGAAGACCTACCACCACCTGGGTGATTTTGATCTTCAGTTCGTCCTCGGCTTCAGCAATTGCGGCACGCAGAGGCCCGGCAGCCCTTTTGGGGTTGAATACGCAGTTGTAGCGTATGCCGTCCGAAGGCCGCTCGTTGTAGTAGATGATCTGGACGTCCTCGCCTATGATCTTCGCCACGCAGAGAGCGAGCTTCGAAGTGCCCAGATCGACTGTCGCTATATATCTTTCCTGCATATGATTTGTTTGTTGTATTTCAAGTTAACGCTTTTGTAGTAGCCCTCATCCTTTGAAGGACGTATGTAGCCGTAGTATTTGTTTATCTTTTCAAGCTTGGCCCTGATGTCGTCAGGGTAGCCGAGAATGAATTTTTCGTTTCCGTCCGTAGTCTTGAGCGTTACATCTCCGTTTCCGTCCACCGATATCTTATCTACCCTGTCCTTCCACTGCTTCGAACTAGACACGAATCCTGACAGTTCAAGCAGTCCGGCGCTCCAGGCGGCCATGCGTGTGCTGTCGAGCCTTGGAATGCTTCCTTCTATAACCGGTACGTCCGCGGTATAGCTGCTGTGAAGCGGGAACGTGTAGCCGGTTCTGTCCATGTAAAAACCTTCGTCGCCCTTTTGGAAACGCAGGGCGGGAGCCCTCTGTATTATGCTGACGTGCAGGACGCCGTCGCGGGTTGTCCATGCCTCGCTCTTCATTACGATGCTCTTCTTTTCGAGCATGCGCTCTATTCCTGCCAGGTCCAGGCTGTCCAGGTGAACGCCGATGTAGACTCCGTAGTTCTTGTCCAGGAATCCCCTGATATCCTCAGGAGTGACAAACTCCCAGGCGTCCTTGATCTGGACATCAAGGGCGTTGCACAGGACCCGCGAGCGCAGGGCGCGGCCGCATCCCGCCAGCAATAGCATTCCGGCGAGAATCATGGAGGCGACCAGGCCTATGATTATGTGCCTGGGGTGGACTTTCATAGGGATTCGAGCATTCTTGTTATAGGTTCTACAAAACGGTCTATGTTACCGGCCCCGAAGGTGGCAAGTACGTCCAGCTTCTCTTTCGCCAGGGTATCAAGGAGTTCTTCCTTGCGGATCAGCACTTTGTCCTTGATGGTTACTTCCTTGAAGATGATTTCGGAGGTCACTCCTTCAATCGGCTCTTCCCGGGCAGGGTAAATGTCGAGCAGTATGAGCCTGTCGAGCTGGCTTAAGGCGGCTGCGAACTCGCCTGCGAAGTCCCTCGTGCGGGTGTACAGATGGGGCTGGAACACTCCCGTTATCTTGCGCCCGGGGAAAATGCCCCGCAGAGAGGATATTGCGCTGGCCAGTTCGGCAGGGTGGTGGGCGTAGTCGTCAATGTAGGCGAGCCCCTTGCGGTTCACGTGTTCGTCAAGGCGGCGCACGGCACCCTGGAAAGTACCAATGGCGTGGCGGACTTTCTGTCCGTCGGCACCATGGCACAGGCACACTGCTGCTGCAGCTATGCTGTTCTCCACGTTCACCCAGCCCAGGGTGCCGCAGCGAATGTCTTTGAGAACGCCGCCGGGATAAACCAGATCGAAACTGTAATGCCCGTCCTCTCCCAACCTGAGGTTGGAAGAGTGGAAATCAGCACGGGCATCGTCGAAATGGTAGGTAAAGATGCGGGCCTTTACCTGCGAACTGCTTATGGGCAGTCCGTATTTGAGTATGATAGTTTCTTTAACTTGCGATGCGAATTCGCGGAAGGCCTCCTGGACATGCTCCAGGTCGCCGTAGATGTCCAGATGGTCGGCATCCATGGCCGTTATCGCAGCAATGTCCGGATAAAGCTGGAGGAACGAACGGTCGAATTCGTCGGCCTCGGCCACCACTACGGGATTGCGGCTCATGAGCAGGTTGGTGCCGTAGTTTTTGGAAATTCCCCCAAGGAAAGCTGAACAGCCGTAACCGGACTCGGTGAGGATATGGGCAATGAGCGTTGAGGTAGTGGTCTTTCCGTGGGTTCCGGCAACGGCAAGACAGATCTGGCCGCGGGTTATTTCGCCAAGAGCCCTGGAACGCTTGATGAGTTTGTAGCCGTGCTCACGTACGTATTGCATCTCGCCAAGTTCTGCGGGCACTGCCGGAGTATAGATTACGAGTGTGGAAGCTTTGTCTGCGGGGATACATGAAGGATCATCCTGATAGTGGACGTCGATGCCTTCTGCCTGCAGGCTGGCCGTAAGCTCCGAAGGAGTACGGTCATAGCCCGATACGGACATGCCCCGGAACTTGTACCAGCGCGCGATAGCGCTCATACCGATTCCGCCTATCCCTATGAAATAGACATATTTAAGCTTTCCTTCTTTCATTTTGCCAGTATCTTGTAAATTTGGTCTACTATAGTCATCGCTGCGTCGGGCAGAGCCATTCCAAGGGCGTTTTTCTCAAGTGTGGCGATACGTTCAGGGTCATGTACAAGGGCGAGCGCTGTAGTAAGCAGGTGGGTGGGTGCATCAGCATCTTTAACGAGCATGGCGGCATCTTTGCGTACGAGTGCCATAGCATTGTGTGTCTGATGGTCCTCGGCCACATTGGGCGAAGGCACAAATACGGCAGCCTTGGCCGTGGCGCATATTTCGGACACAGATGATGCTCCGCTGCGGCTGATGATCACATCTGCCATTGCGTATGCCAGGTCCATGCGGTTTATAAAATCGCTGTGCTTTATTTGAGGCAGGTCGCGTCCGTCCATGAAAGAGTCTATGCCGGCCTTGTAGTATTTGCCGCATTGCCACAGTATCTCCACGTCTTCGCCGCCGGGGCAGCCGGCCTGGATCCAGGCTTTCATGGAGTTGTTAAGTGTTCCGCTTCCAAGGCTTCCGCCTACTATAAGTATATGCTTTTTGTCCGGGCTGAATCCGTACATATTCAGGCCTTCCAGACGTTCCGAAGCACCGTAAGGGTGCATCTCGGGGCGTATGGGGTTGCCGCTCATGACTATCTTGTCGGCCGGGAAGAAGCGCTCCATGCCCTCGTATGCCACGCAGATGCTCTGCACTCTGTTGCCCAGCATCTTGTTGGTAAGTCCGGCAAAACCGTTCTGCTCCTGGATGAGTGCGGGCAGTTTCATGCGTGTGGCAGCCATCAGCAGGGGAGCGCTGGCGTAGCCGCCCACTCCGACTGCGATGTCGGGCTTGAAATCCTTGATGATCTTGCGGGCTTTGGCGATGCTTCCTGCGAACTTGAACGGCACCATAAGGTCGCTGGCCAGGTTCTTGAGGCTCATCTGCCTCTGGAGCCCGGTAATAGGCAGGCCAATGATACGGAAGCCTTCGCGGGGAACCTTCTCCATCTCCATCTTGCCCTCTGCGCCGACGAAGAGAATCTCGGTGTCGGGATTCACTTCCTTCAGCTTCTTGGCGATGGAAACGGCCGGGAAAATGTGGCCTCCGGTGCCGCCGCCGCTGATTATGACTCTGAGTTTCCTATATTCCATAATCGTTCATTTCGTCAACGATGTCGTCGTTATTGTCCATTTCTCCGCTTTCGAAAGCGTCCAGCTCGTCAAGCCCGGCCTGCACGTTCTCCTTGAGTTCCATCAGAGGCTTGGCCTCTCGCTGTTCCTTCTCTATGCGTCTTTGAGCTATGCGGCTGAAGGAAAGTATTATACCGAACGCCAGGCTGAAGCACAGAAAGGCGCTGTTGCCATGGCTGATAAGCGGCAGGGTTTGTCCCGTCATGGGACCGATGTCCGCATTTACGAACATGTGAAGGAAGGCCTGGCCTGTGATGAGCAGGCACAAGCCCGCCACACATATTTTTGCGTATAGATCTTTGCCGCAGTTTCGCACGATGATAGAGCCTCTGGCGAGCAAGGATACGTACAGGAAGATTATGATCAGGGCACCCCACAGTCCGTACTCTTCGATAATGAAGCTGTACATGTAGTCCTCGGAAATATCCGGAACAACATAGCGCTGGGTGCTCTGACCTGGTCCCTTGCCCAGCACCCCGCCCTCTTTTATGGCGATTTTGGCGCTGTACGGCTGGCGTATCTTGTCAAGGGCTTTGTAGTATTCATCTGAGCCGGGCCTTGCGTCGAGCACTTTCTGCTCCCAGTCCTCATCGTTTGATATACGGCTCACAGCCGTGCCTATCCTTTCCATCACCTTGTGGTCGCTCAGTTCATAGATGCCCCAGCATCCGGCCAGAATCACTACGGCGATCCCTGCCAGCAGTGCCATATCCCTGAGGTTCCCTCCGCCAAGGAGTATCACGATGAACATGATGCCCCCTATGAAAAGTGCCGCAGAGTTGCTTCCTGGCACTATCATCAACAAGGTAACCACGAAGGGGGCATAGATGTAGAAGCACTTCTTCCAACCCTCTTTCTTAGGCCACTTCAGCTCGCCTTTCTTCAGGGCATCCATAGCCCAGGCCAGGTACATCACCATGGCCACTTTCACCACCTCGAACACGTGCAGCTGGAATCCTGCAATCTGCAGGATACGGCGGGCTCCGTTGAGTTCGATAGAGCGCAGGATGGGTGTATCAATCCTCGAAAGCAGCAGGCCCAGCAGCAGGAAAGACAGCGGGAAGCCCCACTTTGAGAGCCAGCGGAATACCTTGATGTTCTTTATGTTGTAGCAGATTATTATGACTACCAGGCCGCCGGCCACAACCAGCAGCTGGCTCTTGACAATGCTCAGACGCGTCTGGCTCCCCTCCAGCAGACGTGAAGTGGAGGAGAATATGCACACGATGGAGATAAGGATCAGCATCAGCACGATGATCCAAACCACCTTGTCGCCTTCGATACGGTCGAAGTAATTCCAGACTGTGCGTTTCTTGTCCGACATTGTTTATAGTTTCCTTACGGCGTTCTTGAATTGCTTTCCGCGGTCTTCATAGTTCTTGAACAGGTCGAAGCTGGCGCAGCATGGGCTCAGCAGGACTACGTCCCCGGCCTGTGCCATCGTGCTGGCGGCCTGGACGGCCTGCTCGGCACTGGTCGTGTCCACCATGCGGTCGCTGCCCACTATATCTTCGAATGCAGCGTGAATCTTACTGTTGTCGACACCGAGGCATACGATAGCCTTGACCTTCTCTTTTACAAGATCGGTCAGCACACTGTAGTCGTTTCCCTTGTCGGTTCCGCCAACAATCCACACCACCGGCTTTGTCTGGCACTCCAGCGCGTACCATGCCGAATCCACGTTGGTAGCCTTGGAATCGTTGATGTACATGACGTCGTGTATGCTCAGCACAGGCTCCAGGCGGTGCTCGATGGGGGAGAAACTCTTTAGGGAGTTGCGTATCACCTCATCTTCGATGCCCGATGCCTTGGCGGCGAGAGCCGCAGCCATCGAGTTGTAGATGTTGTGTTTGCCGCCGAGTGCGAGTTCGCGAAGGTAAATCTCGCTCTCGCTTTGTTCGTATTTGACAACTATCCTGTTGCCGTCCAGCCATGCGCCCTGCTCCAGGTCTTTCTTCTCCTGGGTGAAAGGCAGCATCTTGGCCTGCAGCACTATCTTGCTGAGATGCTCGATGGTGATGGCGTCGTCGGAGTCGAATATGAAACAGTCTTCGGGACGCAGGTTCCTGACTATCTTGAACTTGGCCCGCACATAGTTCTCCATGTTGTGGTCGTAGCGGTCGAGATGGTCGGGGGTGATATTGGTGATGACGGCAATGTCAGGCCTGAAATCATAGGTGTCGTCAAGCTGGAAGCTGCTGATTTCCAGTACGTAGTAGTCATGCTTCTCGGTGGCCACCTGATAGGCGTAGCTCTTGCCTATGTTGCCGCCCAGGCCCACGTTGAGGCCGGCTTCCTTGAGGAGGTAATGGATCAGGGAAGTGGTGGTGGTCTTGCCGTTTGAGCCGGTTATGCATATTTTCTTGGCGCTGTCGTAGCGCGATGCGAATTCGATCTCGGATACTATGTGGGTGCCTTGTGCGGCCAGTGCCTTCACAAGGGGAGCGGTGGAAGGTATTCCCGGGCTTTTTATTACCTCGTCGGCGTTCATGATTTGCTCTGGGGTATGCCCGCCCTGCTCGAAGGGAATGTCCCATTCGCGCAGCATGCTGGCGTATTCTTCCTTGATGTTTCCGTTGTCGGAGAGGAATACGTCGAATCCTTTTACCTTAGCGAGCACCGCGGCTCCTACGCCGCTCTCGGCCCCGCCCAATACAACAACTCTTGCCATTTTATCTTATCTTAAGTACCGCCAATGTCGAGACGGCCAGTATTATTCCTATGATCCAGAAGCGCGTTACTATGCGTGGCTCCGGGATGCCTTTTTTCTGATAATGATGATGGATCGGGGCCATGAGGAACACTCTGCGGCCCTCTCCGTATTTGCGTTTCGTGCGTTTGAAATGAGTCCTCTGGATTATGACCGAAAGGCTTTCCATCAGGAAGATGCCGCACAGCAGGGGCAGTATGAGCTCCTTGCGGATGAGTATGGCGCTCACTCCGATGATGCCTCCGATGGTCAGGCTGCCCGAATCACCCATGAATACCTGGGCGGGGAAGGTGTTGTACCAAAGGAATCCTATCAGCGCTCCCACGAAGGCCGCCATAAAGATGGCGACTTCGCCGGATCCGGGTATGTACATGATGTTCAGGTACCTGGCATCTATTACGTCACCGCTCAGCCATGCCATCACACCGATGGTCACCCCCACTATGGCAGAGGTTCCCGAAGCAAGTCCGTCCATGCCGTCGGTGAGGTTCGTTCCGTTCGAGCAGGCCAGGGTGACGAGGATTATCATTATCATGTAGATGCCCCAGGAGCAATACACTCCGAGCTGCCCCTTGAAAGGGGAGAGCCATGAATAATCGAATTCGTGGGCCTTTACGAAGGGGATGGTGGTAATAAGCCTGTCGGTGGGGATGTCGGGGCTGATGCAGACTGTAAGAGCTACCACCAGGCCCAGGCCGAACTGGAGTATGAGTTTTGCCTTCTCGCTCAGGCCTTCCTTGTTGTGCTTGAATACCTTGATGTAATCGTCGGCAAAGCCGATTCCGCCGCACCATAAAGTGGTGATTAGCAGCAGGATGGTATATATGCTGTCCAGACGGCATACCAGCAGCACCGATCCGAGGAGGGAGATGATGATTATGATGCCGCCCATGGTGGGAGTGCCCTTTTTCTGCATCTGACCCTCCAGGCCCAGGTCGCGAATGGTTTCGCCGATCTGGTGCTTCTGGAGCCAGAGTATGATCTTGCCTCCTGCCAGGAAGGCTATGAGCATGCTGATAACGACTGCAAGCATTGCCCTGAACGAAAGGTAATGCATCAGTCCCATTCCCGGGAAGTGAACTCCTAGGCTTTGCAGCCAGTCTACAAGGTGGTAGAGCATTGTGCGAAAATCTCCTTTACAATTTCTTTCTCGTCAAAGTGCCGTTTCTCGGTACCTATTATCTGGTAGGTTTCATGCCCCTTGCCGGCCAGCAGCACGGTGCTGCCGTCGGGCGACAGCATAAGTGCGGCGCGTATTGCTTCCTTGCGGTCGGCAATGAACAGTGCCTTGGCAAGCCCTGCAGGGGTGAATCCTTTACGTATGTCTTCAAGTATATCCTCTGTCTTCTCCGTGCGGGAGTTGTCCGAGGTTACAAATATCTTGTCGGCCCATTTTTCGGCCACGGCAGCCATTTCCGGGCGCTTTGTGCGGTCGCGGTCGCCTCCGCAGCCGAACAGGCATACAAGGTGACCGTCGGGGGATACCTCGCGTAGAGTCTTGAGCACGTTTTCCATGGCATCGGGCGTGTGCGCGTAATCGATTACAGCGCATAGTCCGCGCGGACCGTGAATGGTTTCAAGGCGTCCGGGGGCGGACTGTAGCTGTGACAGAGCCACGAGGACCTCGTCTTTGGAAGCTCCAAGCGCTATTGCTGCACAGTAGATTGCAAGCAGGTTGTATGCATTGTGCGCGCCGATAAGGCGGGTCCACATTTCCGTCCCGTCAATACGCAGCAGCATGCCTTCGAAGCTCTGCTCCAGTATACGGCATGTATGGTCGGCTATGCCGCGGCAGGAATAGCCTACCCGATGTGCAGCCGTGTTCTGCAGCATCACCTCGCCATGCTTGTCATCAACATTAGTGATTGCTATGGCATCTTTGCCCAGACGGTCGAAGAAGAGTTTCTTGCAGCGGAGGTACTCTGCAAATGTGCCGTGATAGTCAAGATGGTCGTGGGTGAGGTTGGAGAATATGCCGACCTTGAATTCCAGCCCGGTAACCCTTTCCTGCTCGACTCCTATAGAACTGACTTCCATGAAGCAGTACTCGCATCCTGCCTCCACCATGCGGCTGAGCAGTGAATTGATGGTCATGGGGTCGGAGGTGGTGTTGGCTGTTTCGAGGCGCTCATCACCCACGTAATTGGCTATGGTAGAGAGCAGTCCGCATTCATAACCCAGGCTCTTGAACAGGCGGTATAGCAGAGTTACGGTGGTGGTTTTGCCATTGGTGCCGGTGATCCCGACAAGGCTCAGTTTGCCGCTGGGGTGGCCGTACCAGGTGTCAGCAGCCATCGCTACAGCAATCCGGCTGTTGCCTGTAATCACGAAGGTGACTCCATCGGGGCGCGCTGGCACGGAGGGTGCGCCCTCGACAGGGGCCTCGAACATCACGGCGGCGGCGCCGCTGTTGATGGCCTGGGCTATATAGGCGCGCCCGTCGGCTCCGCAGCCGTTCACCGCTACGAAGAGACTGCCGGGAGTGACTTTGCGCGAGTCGTTGGTGACTGCGCTGATTTCAATCCCCGAGGGGCCCTGGATCTGCAGGACGCCGCAATTCTTTATGATCTCGCCTAGTTTCATTTGCTTGCGCTGAGTGTGGGTTGGAAACAAGGATCAATGCTGTATATACCGTTGACAAGGCTCTTGACCGCCCTTGCGGGGATGCCGCCGCCCTGGAACTGTTTCGATGTGGGTTTACTGAACACGGTGCATATCACGCTGTAGCGTGGATCTTCGGCGGGGAAGAAGCCCACGAAGGTGCCCTGGTACTTGCGGCGGCCGCTCTCGTCGCGGTATGAGCCGCCTGCATAGGTACCGAATGAGGTGCCTGTCTTGCCTGCAACAGTGCAGCGGGCGTCCTTGAGCCTGCGGGCCGTACCTTCTTCAGTTACGGCTTTAAGTGCGCGGGTGATAGTGTCTGCCACGGCCCTGCTGCAGATGGTTGACATCAGTGCAGGACCCTTCCTGCTCTTGACCACGCCGTTCAGTTCAACGTCTTCCACCAGGTAGGGCTTCATCATCTTGCCCTTGTTGGCTATGGCGTTGTAGAAGCTGAGCACGTGTAGCGGAGTCACCCTTGTGCCGTATCCGTAGCCCATTACCGCAAGGTCGCTCAGACTCCAGTAACGGTTACTGTCGTTGGGTGAAGGTACGGTGGGAGTTGCCAGGCCGTCAAGGTCGAAGGCGAAGGCCTCGGACAGATGGTAGCTGTGTATGTTCTCTATGAAGCGCATCGGCTTTTTGCTGTAGTTGGATACGGCAAGTGTGCCGAATACGTAGTTGGAAGATATCTTGAACCCATCGATGATGGATATGCTGTTGGTCTGGTGAATCCTCTCATGGTCGAGCATATGCACGTCCTGAGGTACGCTTCGGACGCCTTTTATAATACCATGGTTGGTAGGAATAGTCTGCTCGAGGCTGGTTATGTAGCCGTCCGAAAGCACCTGCATAAGGGTTACGGTCTTGAATACCGAACCGGGCTCGATGGCTCTGCCTATAGCCAGGTTGCTGACCTCTTCAAAGTCCATGGAGTTGCCGTCACGGTAGAGGTTGACCATTGCCCTGATGGCTCCGGTGGAACTTTCCATCAGCACCAGGCAGGCGCCTTCAAGGTCGGTCTCTTCTTTGATCTCGTCGTACAAAGCATGCCAGGCAATGTCCTGATAGTCAATGTTGAGGGTCGTGCGTATGTCTTTACCGTCCTCGGGGCGGGTCTTGGTGCTGTCGTTGTCCACTACATTGCCGGCATCCGTCTTGCGCAGCCATTCTTTGCCCTCGCGCCCGTGCAGTACATAGTCGAACTTTCCTTCCAGACCCACGTGGGTATTGCCTACATCGGAGCGGTTGTTGCGGACGAAACCAATGGTACGACGGGCGAGCTTGCCATAGGGATATATGCGCACGTTCTGCTGCTCGGCTATGAATCCGCCGCGGAAACGGCCCTCCTTGAACAAAGGGAATTTGGCGATGCGGTTGTACATGTTGCGGTCAACCGGCTTGCCGAACTTGAGGTATTTCTTGCCGTTTGCCCTGCCGCTGCGGATGAGTTTGAGGTACTCTTCGGCGCTCTTTTCCGGGAATACTGTTGTCAGCTCCTTGCTGAGCTCGCCGGCTTTGCGCATCCACTCGGCCTCCTTTTCAGCCCCGTTCTTGTCCTTGGCGAATTCCTCGCGCCTTACGGTGCAGTCCATTGCAATCTGGTAGGTGGGGCAGGACATTGCCAGAAGACGGCCTTTACAGTCGATAATGTTGCCCCGCACTGGCTCGATGTACCTCGGACGGCTGATAGGAGTGAGGGCAGTCTGGATCCTGGGCTCGGGCTTGAAGAATATCTGTATTCCCACGATCTTGACAAACAGCAGGATCGAGGCCAGCAGCAACAGGACATAGATCACATAGAGAATCACCCCTATGCGGTCCCGTTTTTTCTTCTCTGTTACGGCGTTGGCTTCCATCTTTCTACTTTACAAGTCGTGTTGCGGGTTCCTGAGGTTCAGTGACTTTGGATCCCATCTGCTGCAGCATGTCGTTTACCGACGAGCGGCGGCTCAGTTTTACTACGTCGAAGGTCTTCTGGGTATGGACAATCTCCAATTCCCTGAGTACGGCCTTGTTGCGTTCTACTTTGGTCATTGTTCCTTCTATCATCAGCGATATCCAGATTACCATCGCTATGAGGAAGAAGGTGTATACGATATGGATGAAGTAACGCCCTATGTTGAGGCGAAGCAGGAACTCGCCCTTCAACATAGCGCGGAGGCTGTTTTTCAGCCCTTTGCCCAGGTCCTGTATTTTCCAGGTCTTCTCCATATCAATTCTTTTCAGCTACGCGGAGTTTGGCGCTCCGGGCACGGGTGTTCTTTTCTATCTCGGACTCTTCGGGCACCAGCGGCTTGCGGCCGACCGCCTTCATGGGGGCGAGGGATGCTCCGTAGATGTCTTTCTGCTCCGAGCCGTCGGTACGGCCGCTGCGGATGAAGTTTTTCACCAGACGATCCTCGAGGGAGTGGTAGGTGATTACTGCGAGCCTCCCGCCCTTTTTAAGGGCTTTGGCGGCGCCCTGAAGGAACTTCTCCAGAGAGCGCATCTCGTCGTTGACTTCGATCCTGAGGGCCTGATATACCTTGGCCAGGTATTTATGCTCGGCGAAAGAAGGCAGGGCTCCCGCGATTGCATTGTCGAGGTCGCCGGTGGAGAGGATCTGCGCCTTCGAGCGAGCAGCAACGATGAGCTGTGCAAGCTTGTGGGCGCCGTCCACCTCACCGTAGATTTTGAAGATCCTTTCCAATTCTTCTTGCGTATAAGAATTAACAATGTCAGCAGCGGTTTTAGCGCCCTGCACATTCATTCGCATATCGAGGGGGCCGTCAAAACGGAAAGAGAAACCCCTTTCCGCAGTGTCGAACTGGTGGGAACTTACGCCAAGGTCGGCGAGTATTCCGTCCAATCCGTCGGGAGCCTCGATTAGAGCATAGTTGTGTATAAATCTGAAATTGTTGTGAATCAGTGTAAAACGCTTGTCCTTGGGGGCGTTGGCCATGGCGTCGGCGTCGCGGTCGAAGGCGATCAGGCGGCCATTGGGGGACAGGCGGGCGAGAATGGCGCGTGAATGGCCGCCTCCGCCGAAGGTGGCATCGGCATAGGTGCCGTCCGGGTTCTGCACCAGGGCGTTCACGCTTTCAGATAAAAGTACGGGATTGTGGTATTCGCTCATTGCCTCCTGCTCCTATTTGCGGGAGAGGCTTCTGGCAATTGAGATGAAACTGTCGTTCGTGATGCGGGACGCGTCGAATGCCGTCTTTGCCCAAACTTCCAATTTGAAACCAACGCCGAAGAATACCACTTCCTTGGTAATACCTATTGCGTCAAGAAGTTCACGCGAGATGGAGATACGTCCCAGTTTGGAATCGGGCTCCACAATGTCCACGTCACGCATGTATTCTCTCCAGAAAGTTACGTGATCGGGGTTGAAGAAGTCCAGATTCTCTTTGATCTTGTCAGTCTGCCTGGTCCACTCGTCGAAGGTGTACATTTCCAGGCAGTTGTCATAGATGCTTTTTTTGATTACAAACCTCATATCGCCACCCGCCGGCATATCCCTCCGGACGGCGGCAGGGAGCACCAGGCGCCCCTTGTCGTCTATCCTTGCTGGATATTTACCGTAAAAAGTGACCATAATAATTCTTATACGCAGTCGCAAAGATAATAAAAATTATCCACTTTGTTACATTTTGTTACAATTTTTTCCACAAAGTTATTAACAAGCCTTTTTTAGGGCATTTCCCCGATGTTCCTTTAACGATGGCCATAGTCCAAGCCGTAGGGGATATCCTTCGGAAAACTGTAGCCACCCCCGGCGACATAAGAGAGGGGCCCGCAAGCACAGCGCAGCGGGAGGGGTAGCGTAGCGACGTTTTCCGAAGGATATCCCCTACGGTTTGGACGGAATGCCGGTAGGGAGGCTTGGATAAGTGAAACTAGATTTCCTTGCGCCAGCGGGCGAGGGGAATGCCCAGCTGGCTGCGGTACTTGGCGATGGTGCGGCGGGCCACATTGTAGCCGCGCTCGGACATTTTGACTACCAGCTGCTCGTCGGTCAGAGGTTTGCGCTTGTCTTCGGCGTCGATGCACTCCTGGAGCACCTTTTTGAGCTCACGCGTAGAAACCTCGTCGCCCTCGCTGTTTTCCATACCCTCGGAGAAGAAATACTTGAGGGGGAAAATACCGAAATGAGTTTCGATGTACTTGCTGTTGACCACGCGGCTGATAGTAGAAATATCAAATCCCGTCTTTTCCGCAATATCCTTGAGAACCATGGGACGCAGATTGCTCTCGTCCCCGTCCAGGAAGAAATCGTGCTGATAATCAAGAATGGCGCGCATAGTCTTGCTGAGGGTGTTCTGGCGCTGTTTAAGCGCCTCGACAAACCACTTGGCAGAGTCCAGTTTCTGTTTGACAAACGTGGCCGCTTCCTTCTGGGCACGTTCAGATGAGCCCTTTGCATCCAGCAGCAGGTCGGCGTATTTCTTGTTGACGCGGATCTCGGGCACGTTGAAACGGGGCATGGTGAAATCCAGCACGCCGTCGTGCTCTTCGAGGATGAAGTCGGGAATAATCTGCTGGGACTGATCGATGTAGGTGTCATCGACCTGTCCTCCGGGTGAAGGATTCAGCTTGACTATCTTTCCGAAAGCCGCCTTGAGCTCCTCCTGGGTGATGTCCAGTTTGGAGCATATTTTTTGAAAATGCTTGTTGGAGAAGTCCTGGAAGCATTCGTCAACGATGCGTATTGCGTTTTTGACCTCGGGAGAGGGCTTGAGGGAGCGGAGCTGTATGAGCAGGCACTCTTGCAAGTCGCGTGCACCAACTCCCACGGGCTCGAACTCCTGGATAACCTTGAGCATCTGCTCGACTTCATCTTCCGATACCTCCAGGTTGGCGCGGAAGGCCAGATCATCAACTAAAGTTTCGATATCGCGGCGGAGGTAACCGTCGTCGTCGAGGCTTCCTATGATGAAAGTGCCGATTTCTTGCTGGCGGGGAGTAAGATTGCGGAAGCCAAGCTGGCGCTGAAGGCTCTGTGTGAAGCCCTCCTGCACCGAGAAAGTGTTGTATTCGGGACGCGGGTCTTTGCCCCAGTTGTTGACTTTCAGGCGGTAAGCCGGAATGTCCCCGTCTTCCTTGATGGCGTCGATCGAGACATCCTTGGTCTCGGAAGGATTTTCGGGGTCGGGCTCATCATCAAGCACAGGATTGCTTTCCAGCTCTGCACGCACCTTCTGCTCAAGCTCCTGGATAGGCATCTGGATGAGCTTGATGGTCTGAATCTGCAGAGGGGAAAGCTTCTGCTGCTGCTTGAGTTCAAGTCCTGTCTTGAGCATTAGTTCCTGACTATGAAAGCTGTGGGAAACTCCTGCTGTATGCCTTTAAGGGCGTTGGCCGCATCGGCCTTGGTGGCGTAGTTGCCCACGGTTACTTTGAAGAACGGATCTGAAAAAGAGCGGGTTACGGGAACTCCCGGGTGGAGGCTGCGGAATCTCGATGCGGCAGCCTCGGATGCGGCCCTGGCGCTCTGGCCGCTGTCGAAGAAGATGCGGATACGGAAGGTCTGGTCTGCCAGCCCGGAGGCGGCGCGGCGGGCGTTCCTGTCGATGTGCGCCGCAAGGGCGGCTTTGATCTGGGGACTCTGGTTCACCGTAAGATTCTCCGACAGTTTGTCGAAGACGTCGTAGACGGCAGTGCTGTCCTTGACCTGCTGGGCTCCCAGCCCCAGGCTGAGGAACAGAGGCAGTAGCAGTGTCAGTATCTTTTTCATAAGCGGTCAATCAAATCTTTGAGCGGTATGTCTTTATATTCAAAATCCTTGCCCAAGCCGCTCCTGAGGGCTCCATGGTACTTGACGTCTATGGTCATCTGTTCCAGACCGGAGCCTTCCAGCAGGCCCAGGAGCGAGAAAGGATTGAAACCTCCGTCCATGGTGCCGTGAAGCAGCAGGGGATATACCTGCTCGGTGCGGGGAGCTATGGTGATATCGTCTGCAGTCAGGTGAATGCAGGGCGAACCGTTCATTTTTACCACCGCATACATCTTTGACAAAGAGAATTGCACTGACGGGTTGTCTACCCCCAGGTCGACGGAGGCGTCGAAGGACGTGAGCCCTTTAGGTGAGAAAGACGTGACGTCACATGATGTCATCTTGATGTCTTTCAGCGACTTGGTGCCGCAGGACACAAGTACCGGCATCACGCACGCCAGCAGTGCACATAATATGGCGGTTCTTTTGTTCATCGTACAAAGATAATCAAATTTTATTATCCTTCCGGCAAAGCCTTGCGGGCTTCGTATTCCATCTGCACCTCTTCCAGCAATTTCTCCGCCTTGGCATAACCGTCGGCGGGCTTGTTCCAAAGAGCGGCGAGCAAGATGGCTCCCACGACACCCATGGCTATGGCAGCGATATACACGTAGTTCCAGCCGTCGGGCATGTCGGCCAATGCGCCGAACACGGCACCTGAAACTATGGGGCTGAGATAGCAGACTATGCCGACGATGCCGTTTGCCGTAGCAGCCGCACGCTTTGTAGCCTGATTGGACGCGGCTATGCCGAGAAGCGCCTGGGGCCCGTAAATAAAGAATGCGGACAGTATGAGCATGGTGATGAACAACCATGGAGTATCCTTGACCTGCCAGAACACGAACAGGCAGACTACCGCCAGGATAGTACATATCGCACTGGTACACTGCGCCTTGCTCTTAAAGAACTTGTCGGTTGCCCAGCCGGCTACAAGCATGCCTATGATTCCGCCCACTATCTCGCAGGCGCCCACGATAGATGCAGCCAGGGTTATGTCCAGGCCCTTGTCCTGCACGAGGATGGTAGAACCCCAGTCAAGGATGGTGAAACGTATAACATATACAAAAAAGTCGGCGATGGCGATAATCCATATTATAGGATTGCCGAAAGCCATCTTGCTGACGAACTTCTTGTAAGCCAGCCTGGTAAACTCCGGATCCTCCTGCTGGGCGGGGGCTTCTTCCTTCTTATGCTGGTCCATATCCTCAGGATTCGGCAGGCCTACCGAGGCCGGAGTGTCCTTTAGCCCGAAGAATATCATGGCAGCGCCGAAAATGGCCAGTACGGCGGGCGCCCAGAAGCACCACTGCCATGCAGAGTTGCCGAAAGCACCAAGGATGCCGCCTATCATAAGGGCCAGCAGGCCAGCTCCAATAGAGTGCGAGGCGTTCCAGATGGACTGCTTGGTGGCCAGTTCCGATGGTCTGATCCAATGAGCCATAAGACTGGAGCAGGGGGGATAGCCCATACCCTGCAGATATCCGTTTATGAGCCATAGCGAGCCAAGGATGTACACGAAACCTATGGTAGCTTTGCCGGATGCGTCAAGCACATTGAAGAAACTGTTCACAGCGGGAATGAATCCTATTGCAATGTTGACGACGGCCGAGAGCAGCAGGCCGAGGGCCATCATGCGCTTGCGGCTGAAGCGGTCGGCGAGCATTCCGTTGATAAAGCGTGACACGCCGTAGATAACGCCGTTAAGTGTCAGGAATATACCGAGTTGCGTCTTGCTCAGCCCCAGTTCGGCCTCAAGGGCCGGCATCGCGATGCTGAAATTCTTCCTTACAAAATAGAACAGGGCGTAACCTATCATCAGGATGATAAGCGTGCGCCATTGCCAGTAGTTGTACTTTTTGACTATTGCCTTGTCCATGTCACTTTTTTATTGTCTTGGAAACAGTGTGGACTTCATCGTCCCAGAGCCATTTTATTGTCAAAACCGTCGATTTGCCTTCGGGCAGATACTCGCTGATGGGGAAAGAAGAGTAGAAAGTAAATGCCGACTCGCCTGAATCTCCTTTGGCATCATGCTTTAGACTCACCGCCAAAGTGTCAGAAGATGTAGGCAGACTTTCAACCAGAAGGCTGACTGTATGAGTAATATCGGGATTGCCATGCAGGAAGGTGTTTATCATGTTCAGGCAGCCGCCCGAATACCAACCGTCCTCGTAGTAAACAGGGTCGTTGCCCAGGGCATCAGCCGCTTCAGGGGTTTCGGCAAAGGATACGGGCTTGTAAAGAGGGAAGTCGTAGGCGAGGATTCTCGCCGAGTAGCGTTCTCCGGCGACAAGTTCCGCAGTGACATCGAAGATTGCCATCAGGCGCTCGGCGCCCTTCCAAGAAACTCCTGACTCCAGGTTGGTGAACACATAAGTGCGCCCGTCGTCGCCTTTCAGGGAACCGTCTTCCTGAAGGAAGCCCATCATGGAGGCCCTGTACAATATAGGATCGGAATTATTAAAATTGCACGAGCACGCCATTACTGCCGCAAGCGCAAAGATTAAAGCCCTGTATTTCATAATACTTTCTTTCTTGTAGGATGACAAATTATCTGAATATCTATACCGTCCATCTTGTACCCCCTGAACCGCTTGCCTCTGAGGCCGGATTCCACAAGGGGCAGAAGGGTGTCGTCGTTTACATCGAGGAACTCGTTGTTGCGTGAGTCGTACAAGTGCACGTGCCTGCGGGGGTCGATGTCGAAGAACATCTTGCTGGTTGCGCTCATGCGTCTGGAATAGATGCCTTTGTCGGCAAGTTCGGAGAGTATGCCGTATACGCTTACAGTACTTATCCTGCATGAGTCGCCGATTCTTTGCTTGACCATGTCGGCACTGGCATGCACCAGCTCCATCATGGCGCGGTGTACGGCAAGCCGTTGCGGGGTGACCTTCATGCCGTGCACCCTCAGCTGGCGGAGGAAACTCTCCTCGTCCTTGATCTTCTTGCTGGCGATACGTGGCATGGCGTTCAATTCTGTCTCATAAGCGCCCTTGCGTTGGCAATGGCCTCGGGAGTTACGGATGCGCCGCTCAGCAGGCGTGCAATTTCGAGGACCCTGTCTTCGCCCGCTGCAAGACGAACGAGAGTACGGGTGCGGGATGATTCGGGGTCGAACTGCTTGCTCACCACGAAATGGGCGCTGCCCTTGGCGGCTACCTGCGGAAGATGGGTTATGGAGAACACCTGCATGGTACGTCCCATGTCGCATATCATCTGGCCCATCTTGTCGGCCACACTGCCCGATACGCCGCTGTCAATCTCGTCAAAGATGAGGGTGGGCATGCCTTCGAACTTTGCCATCATTGCCTTGAGACTCAGCATGATGCGGGACATTTCGCCTCCGGATGCGCACTTGGCGACCTCGACCCCCCGGTTGCCGTCGGCGGCAAAGAGGAAGCTTACGGAATCGGCACCCGAAGACCCTGCTCCGGAGGGCAAAAGCTCCACCGAGAAGCTGGCTCTCTCCAGTTCAAGGAAGTGAAGATGCTTTGTAACCTCCGATGCAAATGCCGCTGCGGCTTTGCTTCGCGAAGAATGCAATTTGTCGCAGATACCCTTGTGTGCCGCTTCCAGCTGCCGGAGTTGATTCCTTAAACTGCTGCAGCGTTCTTCAAGATCTTCCGTGCCGGAAATGTCGCGGGAGTAGCGGTCACGGACCTGCTGCAGGTCTTCGATGCTGTCGCACCCGTGTTTGCGCATAAGGCGGTAAAGCAGCGACAGCCTTTCTTCTACCTGTTCAAGCCGCTGACCGGATACATCAGTGCGTTCGGCAATGTCTTCGATCTCGGCAAAAATATCTTCCAACTCTATGCGGGCCGAGTCGATGCGCCCGCATAGTTCCTGCAGTCCTGGCAAATAACGTCCGGCATGTTCCAGGGAGCGGCGCGCCTCTTTGAGCGACTCGCCCATGCCCATACCCTCCGGAGGAGAGAAACTGGCAGTTGCGGCACTGAGCCTTTCGCGGATTTCCTCGGCGTTGGCAAGCGCCTGCTGTTCCTCCTCGAGTTCCTGAAGTTCGCCCTCGCGAAGGCCGGCTGCTTCCAGCTCCTTGAACTGGGCTTCGTTGTAGTCACGCTCGGCTGAGCTGCGATTCAACAGCCCCGATGCCTCCTCCAGGTTCCGGCGGTACTCGTTAATGCTGCGCCAGAGCCGGCGGCATTCCTCAACATCCTTGGAAATGCCTGCAAAGTGGTCAAGCAGTGACAGTTGGAACTGTTTATCCGTAAGCAGCAGGCTACGGTGCTGGGAGTGAATGTCGAAAAGGGTAGAACTCAGATCTGACAATTCCTGCAACTGAGCGGGGCAGTCGTCGATGAAACTTCGTGACCGGCCCGAGGTATACAGCACACGGCGGATGATACGCAATCCTTCAGGTGTGTCGAATTCGCCCTCGACAACGCAACTCTCGGCTCCCTGGCTAATCAGGGACGCATCCCCTTTGCTACCGGCAAGCAGGCCCAGGGCGCCCAGAAGTATTGACTTTCCGGCGCCGGTCTGCCCGGTAATTATCACAAGGCCCTCTGGAAAAGTGATATCCAGAGAGTCTATGAGGATGTAGTTACGTATGTGAAGGCTGCGGAGCATGGTTCGGGCTCCGTTTATTCTGCCTTGGCGTCAGCTTTTGCAAAGCGGAACGACAGTTCGCCGTCCTCGAATTCGGAGATGGCGACCAGACCGGGCTTGGGCTGGCGCTCGAAATACTTGGAGATCTCAATCTGCTCTTTGTTTTCGAAGGTCTCTTCCATGGTGTCGCGCTCGTTGCGGAATTCCTCAAGGCGCTTGTTGAGTTCCTTCTTCTCGGCAAGGGCAATCTGATTGGCACGCTGGGCCAGGATTACTGCAGTCTCGTAGATATTGCCCGTAGGGGCGGCGAGGTCTTTGATATCCCTCGTAATAGTGTTGTTGGGTACTTTATTTTCCATATTTTAATTACGAAAGCATCCCGTGCGGGAGTTTCAATATTTTTCTTTCGCTTTGTCGTAGAGTTTTTCGAGTTCCTTGCGTCTGGCTGTTTCAGGGTACTCGCCCGCATAATTGAAATAGTCGTCGTAGAATACCAGGAAGCGCTCTTTACGTTTCTCCGGTACGCTTAGGTTGGCGTAATTGTACGACGACATTGCGGTATAATAGAGTATATCCTCGCGGTAGCGGTTGTCGGCGTTGTCCTTGAGAACGTTCTTCAAGGCCACACGGGCGGCCAGGTAGTCTTCCATTTTATAATAAAGGTAGGCGTTCTCATAGGCCTTGCGGTCCAGACGCTCGTTGAGATCGTCCAGCATGCGGGCGCACACGCTGCGGTACTCGCTGTCGGGGTGATTGATAAGGTACTCGCTGATGGCCGTAATCGTCTTGTATGTAGGGGTTTGGTCCAGTTCGTAGCGGTAGGTTCCGCGGAAGAGGCAGTCAAGGTACAGGAAGGCTGCCGACTCGGCGAAAGGACTACGGGGGAAGTTCTCCGTAAAACGCTCGAAATTGGTTTCCGCGGTAAAGTAATCCTTGGCTCTGTAGTTGCTCAAGCCCCAGTAGTACTGGACGGTATCGTCGCGGGCGGTACCGCTGGTTATGACTGCCAGCGACTCGAACAACTGGCTTGCCTTGGAATACTTGCCCTGGTTGAAATAATCAAAGGCGGCAGTGTATTTTGCCTCTGAATCATTGCCTTCCAGCAGTAGTTCGTACTGAGACTTGCATGCAGAGAGAGCCGTGGCGAGCATGAGGGCCAGCCCCAGTCTTATTGTAAAAGTTTTCATTGCATCAGGAATTTTTCGGCGTCCAGAGCCGCACGGCAGCCGGATGCGGCGGCTGTGATGGCCTGGCGGTAGCGTGGATCCTGGACATCACCGGCAGCGAATACGCCCTCAACGCTGGTGGCGCTGGTGCGGCCGTCAGTTACTATGTACCCGGCCTCGTCGGTCTTGATCCAGGGGGCGAAGAGCTCCGACTGCGGATGATGGCCAATGGCCAGGAAGAAACCGTCTATTGCTATGTCGAATACTTCTCCGTCCTTGCGCTCAAGGCGGGCGCCTGTCACTCCGTTGGAGTCGCCCAGTACTTCACGGGTGTTGCAGTTCCAGAGTATTTCGATGTTGGGGGTGTTGGCGACCCTTTCCTGCATGGCAGCAGATGCGCGCAGGACGTCGCGGCGAACGATCATGTATACCTTATTGCACAGCCCTGCGAGGTAGGTAGCTTCTTCGCAGGCGGTGTCGCCACCGCCTACTACTGCCACGTCTTTGCGGCGGTAGAAAAAGCCGTCGCAGGTGGCGCATGCAGACACTCCGAGGCCCTTGAATTTCTGCTCCGAAGGCAGTCCGAGATAACGTGCAGTTGCCCCGGTGGCGATAATGACTGCCTGGGCTTCAATCTCGGTGCTCCCGTCAACAATAATCCTGAATGGACGAGCGGCAAAGTCCACTGCGCTCACCACACCGCTGCGTACGTCGGCGCCAAGACGTACGGCTTGGGCACGCATGTCAGCCATAAGGGCGTTTGCGTCAACTCCTGAGGGATATCCGGGGAAGTTCTCAATCACCGTCGTGGTTGTGAGCTGACCGCCTGGCTCAAGGCCCTCGTACAGCACCGGATCGATAGCGGCGCGCGCTGCGTAGATAGCGGCGGTGTATCCTGCGGGACCGCCCCCAATGATGAGGCATTTAACTTTTTCCATATTAGCGAATTAATGAGATTGTATTGTTGGTGTTGTAAAGCAGGCGACGTACAGCGTTGTTGTTCTTGCCGCTGGCATCGAAGCTGAAATCGGTCTGGAGACCGTTGCCTGGTGTGGCGGCTGCTTTCTGGGTGAGTGATTCCCACTGGTCGCCGGCCAAGGGGCCAAAGTAGGTCAGAAGGTCATATCCCTGATATACCCACTGCCCGGGCTCGCCCTTGAACAAACTCTTGTATTGCTCGGCAAAGCGCCTGACCCTGAGGTCTTTAGGATCGGCGTAATAAGTTGCGGTAATACGCGTGGACGCAGCATGTATACTCTCAACCTCGAGGTCTGATAGAGACCTGAGGCGGGAAGTGCTGTATACTGCGTTGTGTCCACCTTTTATATTCATAAGTGCAATCTCGCGGATGGCGGCGCTGCAGAATTCGTCGTTTTCGGATGCGATGACAAAACGGCAGGTGCCGGCAACCCTGCCCTCGAATGCAGATGGAGTGGACGAAATGTTATACGGAACTCCGGCCTCGCCAAGTTTGAGCGCCAGGCGTGTGGTGATCTGCCCGCTGCCTTCCTCGGCGCTCTGCAGCAGCACTATGACGTCGCCGCCGCGCTTTTCTTCGGCTACCCAGCGGACTAGTTCGTCAACTTGGTCCTCCCAGCTTGAAGGAGCCTGGATTACATTGTGGGTTTCGGTAAGGGATGCCACTTTAGGATCAAGAGGAGAAATGATGAACTTGTCCCTTGCCCTGGGCAGCAGGCGCTGTACGTCCTCATAACTCACAGGGCCGATGATAAGGTCGCTCTTCTCAAGTTCTGCAATGCCCGGCATACCTACCGTGGAGTCGAAGACAGATACCTCGTAGCGCTTCTGGGAAGACGAGAGGGTGTTTGCTGCCATCAGAATGCCGCTGTAGAAGTCCAGGAAGTTGCTGTTCGGCGAGCCGGTGCTCTTGAACGGAAGGATAAGCGATACGTGGACTGCCGGAATTTCCTCGGCATACTCCCCGGATTCGGATTCGGTGTCTCCAACCGGAATGAAAACGTTGTCTCGAGTTTTGACCGAGGTGCTGTCCTTGGCCGGACGTCCGCCCGGGAAAAGGTACCATTGGGCCGAAGCGCCCAGCGGGAGCATCAGCATCAGCACCAGTATGCTAAACAGGTATCGTTTCATATTGATTCAGTAAACAGTATCAGTTCCTTGCAGAATCCGGACCAAGACAGGCGCCGGCGTTCCTGCCGTATGTTTTTAATACATTCTTCCATGATGGACGGAGACCTGAAAAACTTCAGGATGCCGTCCCTGACGGCCGCAGGACCGGAGTTTTCAACAACTATCCCGGTGCCGCGGCCCTCTACATCCGCCCTCAGAGACCCGGTGTCGGTGACTATCATCGGCACTTCGAAATGGCAGGCAAGAGCATTGACGCCGCTCTGGGTTGCGCTGCGGTAGGGGAGTACGGTGACGTCCGAGGCGGAGAAGAACCATTTGACCTCCGAATCGGGTATGTAGTTGGTATACAGATGGATCCTGTCTTTTGCGGGGCTTGCGTCGATGGCCTTTTGGTATTCTTCGAAGCTCCCGTACGGCTCGCCGGCCACAATCAGCCTGTAATCCTCAGGCAACTGACCGAAAGCGTCGATAAGTATGTCCAGACCCTTGTATTTGCGGATTAGGCCGAAGAACAGGAGGGTTTTGCCTCCGGGCTCAAGCCCGAGATGCCGCTGTGCTTCCTCCTTGCCCAGTTTCTGGCCGAAATGGGTGTAGAGAGGGTGGGGAAGGACTTTGAACAGGGCGTCTTTTTTCCACCGGAGCAGATCGGAAGCGACCTCGTCGCTGAGGGTTATGCACCCATCCACAGCTTTGAGGAACCAACGGGTAAGCGGCTTGTCGAAGAAGTGCGGCTCGTGTGGGATTACGTTGTCCATGATGGCAACGACCTTGCATCCTGGCCCGACGTGGCGGGCAACCGTTCCCAGCGAAGGGGCGAACCACGACATCCAATAGCGCAGTATCAGGATGTCCGCGCCCCAGGAGCGTATAGCTTTTGCGGCTTTGAACCAGGAGATTGGATTTACGGTGCTGAGCACAGGCTCGGCATCCACTTTAATAGTGCCGTCCCCGGCAGCTACGAGTTGCGTCTTGCCGGGGAAAAGCAGTTTGGGGTATTGTGTGGTGAAGTTGAAAGCCTTTGCCGTGTGCGTGCGGCCCAGTTCTTCAAGCAGGCTTGCATTGAACTGGGCGACTCCTCCTCTGAAAGGATAAAAACACGACAGTATGGCTACTTTCAAGGACTTATTCTTTATTCTCGGCCTTGCTCTTGACGTAGGCTGCGTTGAGGCCCTCGAGGACCTCGTCGGTGATGTCCAGTGAAGGGTCGGCTGTGACCACGGGGGCAGGGAGAATGTCACCCTGGGTGGTGAGTATCATGGCATAGCCTTTCTTGGCGTTGAACTCGTCGATGAAGGTTTTGATGGCATCGGCGATCTGGTTCATCATAACCTGCTGTTCCTCAGCGATTTCCTGCTGCTTCTGGGCGGCATACTGCTGGAAGCTGTTCTGCTGGTCCTGGAGCTTCTTGCCCTGAATTTCTGCCACGGACTGGGTCATAAGGCCCTTGTTGATCTTGTCCTGGAAAGTCTTGATATCCTTCTCGAGTTTTGAACCGCGGCGGTTGACTTCCTGGTTGATGCTGTTTATTTTTGTTTCGGCTACGCTGCGGAGGTCGTTGGCCATGTCGTACTCGTCAAGGACGCGGTCCAGGTCGAAGTATACGATGGAACCGGCCACGGCGGTGGAATCGGCTTTCTCATTGGTGGGGTTACCGTTGATGGAGTTGCAGCTGGTGAAAGTGGAGGACAGAAGTGCTGCCGCTCCTGCGGTGGCGATGATGCCGAGAATGATTTTTTTCATTTTATTAGTGTGTTTCTTTAATTGCAGAATGCAAATGTAATTATTTTTTCTGAATCTCTGCCAGGTATGCGCCGATAGTATTCTCCAAACCCATATATAGTGCGTCGCAGATAATGGCATGGCCTATTGATACCTCGTCTGTCCATGGAATGGTGCGGATGAAGTAAGCCAGGTTCTGGAGGTTGAGGTCGTGGCCTGCATTGAGGCCAAGACCGCATTCGCGAGCGGCCCTGGCTGCTGTCAGGTATGGCTTTACGGCGCTCTCCGGCCCGGCGGGGTAGGAGGCGGCGTATCCGGCAGTGTACAGTTCCACGCGGTCGGCTCCGCAGAGGGCGGCTCCCTCGACCATCGCAGGATCGGGGTCCACGAATATCGATACTCTGATACCCAGGGACTTGAACAAACTGCACATGTCCTTCAGGAAGTCGCGGTTCCGTATGGTATCCCAGCCGGCGTCGGAAGTGATGGCGTCGCGGGCATCGGGTACCAGGGTTACCTGGTCAGGCTTGACTTTACTTACCAAGCTGCAGAATTCAGGGATTGGGTTGCCCTCGATGTTGAACTCGGTGCGGACCAGCGGCCTTATGGCGAGCACATCGGAGTAGCGGATATGCCTCTGGTCGGGCCTCGGATGCACGGTGATGCCCTGTGCGCCAAAGCGCTCGCAGTCCAGGGCGGCTTTTGTTACATCGGGCATGTTGCCTCCGCGTGCATTGCGGATCGTAGCGATCTTGTTGATGTTAACGCTTAATCTTGTCATAGATGCAAAATTATAAATTAATATCCGAAAAGTAGAAATATTGTACTAAATTTGAGGCCGAATATGAATCTGGCTTATTTTTTAAAAGATAACCGCCTCGAACTCGATCCCAGGGTACTTGGCCTCCTTGCGGAGCTTGGTGCAGCTGGTTTTGAAGTCTATCCTGTACGCTGCCGCGAGGATGTGCGCGAGTCAACTGACATGCTCCTGAGTTTCGGCGGGGACGGCACGTTTCTTTCGGCCGCAGCTCTGGCAGTGGAGGCATCCCTTCCGATACTGGGAGTTAATTTCGGCCGTTTGGGATTCCTGTCCGAGAACAAGCCCGAAGATGTAGCTGATGCTCTCGTCCGCAGGGATTTCTCTTTCCAGCGCCGCGGAATGGTGCGGGTCGAGGGACTTAGCGGCGGGGACGGCCCACAGCTTGCCCTCAATGAGATTTGCTTTCTGCGCAAGGGTGCCGCGATGCTTGGCGTAGACGTCGAGGTGGACTCGCGACCCCTTCCCACTTACTGGGCTGACGGCCTTCTTGTGGCCACCAGTTCAGGGTCTACTGCGTATTCGTTAAGTGCGGGTGGCCCGATTTGTTTGCCTGAGTCTAAAGTTTTGATTATAAGTCCTATAGCTCCTCATAACCTGAACGTCCGCCCGTTGGTAGTGCCAGATAGTGCGGTTATCCGCGTATCGTTCCGGTCCAGGGATGAAAGCATACGTCTCACAGCCGACAACCGGGGCTATGATGTGCCTGCATCTTCAGTGCTTACGGTCAACGCCGTTCCCGGGGCCATAAGCCGGGTAGTGCTGGGCGGATCCAATTTCATCGGCGCTCTCAAGTCGAGACTGATGTGGGGCGGGGACTTGCGCAATCACACCGAATAATAATATGGACAAACCTGAAATAGTTCCGCTGCACGTCAGTTTTATAATGGATGGCAACGGCCGCTGGGCCCGCCAGCGCGGCAAGGACCGCATCTTCGGGCACTTTGAAGGAGTTGAGAGCGTGCGCGCCGTCATGGAGGCCAGCGTGGAGTGGGGGATAAAATACGTTTCTTTCTTTGCCTTCTCAGAAGAGAACTGGAACCGTCCCGAGACCGAGGTCCTCGGGCTAATGGACCTTATGTTCAGGAGTTTGCGCAATGAGCTCAAGACCTTCCTGGACAATGGTATACGCTTCCGGGTTCTGGGAGACCTCAGCCGTGTATCACAGCGGCTCAAGGACGAGATCAAACACATGGAAGACGCCACTGCCGGAGGGCAGAACATGACAGCTATCATCTTTTTCAGCTACAGCGGCAAGTGGGATATACGCCAGGCCGCCCAGCGCATGGCCGTCGAGGGCGGCTCCGACATCGCCGACTATCTGATTACTGCCGGAATACCCGACCCCGACCTTCTGATCCGCACTTCAGGCGAGGAACGCATCAGCAATTATATGCTCTGGCAGCTCGCTTATACGGAATTTGTGTTTACCCCGACACTTTGGCCTGATTTTAGAAAGGAACAGTACCTGGACGCGCTGCGGGAGTACGCTTCACGGGACAGACGTTTCGGAAAAGTCAAATAATTCCGTATATTTGCGCATTTATCGGAAAAGAAGGAT
>CACXCS010000057.1 GCA_902766255.1 uncultured Bacteroidia bacterium | reverse complement strand
GGACTCAACACTATCTGGGCAGTATTGCAGTAAATAGTATAACACATATAATTAATTCACTATGAATAATTCGTACATCCAACCACTGATGAGAACACTTCTTGTGGGTGTAACAGGAATTATATGCCAAAGTAACGGGGCAAAGTATGATCCAACAGAGGAAGTTACAGGAATAACCTGGGATGAAGATTAAAAGACAACGGTTATGAAAAAGATTTTTTATTGTTCAGCAGCCGTTATCCTGGCTCTATCAGCACTTTCCTGCAACAGGCAGGTTGAAGTAGAAACTCCACAGCCCGCTGTTGGCTCTCTTACATTCAGGGCAGTACTTGAGCAACCCGTGACCAAGGCCGACCTCAGCAACTATGCTGTGGTATGGCAGGCTGGCGACCAGATTGCCGTTTACAATGGCAGCGAATGGGTTACTTCCGATCCTCTTGAAGCTTCCGCAATCCAGAATAACGGACGCTACGCAGAGTTCTCGGTCAGCATCGCCGAAGCCGCCGGCTACTGGGCCGTTTACCCTGCCTCGGCAGCTCCCGATGCAGCCATCTCCGGCGATGACATCCCCGTGGTCCTGCCTGCAGTACAGGTAATTGCATCAGGCAACTCTGTAGCCAAGGACGCTATCGTCCAGGTCTGCAAGACAGCCGACAAAGACAACATGGTATTCAAGAACGTTACCTCCCTGGTTGAATTCAAAGCTCCGGAAGCCGTCGACGGTTACGTCAGCTTCGAGGCATTCGGCTCCGACGAGGCTGCCCTGCCGATAGCGGGAACCGCCACTGTCAACGCTGATACCCCCGTGGCAGTCAGCGGCGACGCCGGCAAGGTAACGGTGAAAGGCAGTTTTGCAGCAGGAGAGAACTACTTTGCGGTCATCTACCCCCAGAGCGCCGTGAGCAAGTTCCGCTTCGCTTTCTCAAAAGAGGACTCAAGCAACGGCACATTGAAAGCCTTCCGCACCGGCTCTGCCGGCACCCTTGAGTTCCCGCTCAACGGAGGCAACAAGTTCAGCGATTTGGGCACCCTCAACTGGCTCGGCCCCCTAAGTTCCAAAGCTGATCTGGACAAATGGGCCAAATACGCCGACTACTACCTCGAGGGCGAAA
The DNA here is from genome assembly GCA_902766255.1 of uncultured Bacteroidia bacterium. Lineage (GTDB taxonomy): Bacteria > Bacteroidota > Bacteroidia > Bacteroidales > UBA932 > Cryptobacteroides. Next base: position 6,318 of record CACXCS010000057.1, on the reverse strand, counting down.
CCGTCAAACTCGGTGCAGACATTGACTACGAGGGCGGAACCTGGAAGCCGGTGAACGGGAATGCAACGAGGGGTCTCTTCTCAGGCATCTTTGACGGACAAGGTTTCAGTATCTACAATATCATCATCAACACGGCTTCCGGACAGAACTGTGGGTTCTTCTCCAACCTGTCCTCCGCTACCCAACAGCTCCGCGCCAAGAACTTGAAATTAGGCTATGATCCGGCAACAAATAAAGCCGACGGGACAAGCAAAATAGAAGGGACCAATGCCGATAATACAAAATTAGGAGCCCTTGCCGGCCTCATTAATAATGCTATAATCGTAGGTATTGATAATTACATCAACGTTTCTGCTACACAGGATGCAGCGATGCAAATGGCAGGTTTAATAGGACGCTGCGAAAATACCTGTCATTTAAGCAATTGCAATAATTATGCGACAATTGATGGCAAGACGGCAAATAATTCTTCTGTTTACATAGGAGGTCTTTTCGGGACTATTACCGGCGACAACTCCGTTGTGCAAAACTGCAGTAATTATGGCACTGTACAACGTTCCTTAGGTACTTCCAAAGGCAACACTTTTTTGGCAGGTATTGTCGGGCGCGTAGGACTTGATACTGATGACGTTGTCATCTCCGGGTGTATTAACAATGGCACAATCAAGACAACTGTTAATACTAAAAACAAACAGTTGTACATTGGCGGTATTACATCTATGGATAATACAATAGAAACCGGTACTTTCAGTTTAATCATCACAGATTGCCTGAATAAAGGTCTTATTGAATGTACTAGTCTAAGTAATTCCACAACCGGAATGGGGGTAGGAGGCATTATCGGATATGCAAAGAATGGTTCAAAGATTTCGGGATGCATCAATACCGGAACAATCAACAAGCCTAAAAACCACAACGGCCAGACAAGTCGCTTTGGAGGTATTGTTGGATGGTCTAATAATACAAAAAACATCATTTTGAATTGTACTAATGGGTCTCCATCTGATAACAGTGTGGGCACTATTACAAGTTTAGTACAGACAACCACAACCGACGCAACTTTGGAATACTATGGCGGTATAGTCGGGGATTTGGCTGACGGAACAGTAAGAAGTTGCAAGAATTATGGTTCCTTGATCACGGCTTCAACAACAGCCGATATTTCAGAAAATGCCGGTGGCATAATCGGCGCTTTTTCCGGTGGGGCCGTTGAAAACTGTGAGAATTATGGCTCAGTATCAGTAGCGGCGGCGGCCGAAAGATGTGCCGCCGGTGGATTGATTGGCGTCAACCTTGTCGAGTCTGCCAGTTCTACGGGCGAAGGCTGCAAGATAGGCGCTGAAGTACAATGCGGTTATGCCGACAACGCCGGTGCTGTTACCGGATTGTTTTCGAATACTGCCACATCGGTCATAGGTTCGTCTGCATCTCCGGTAAAGATATCCGCCCTTACTTCAGTCAATGGTACAGTTGCAACTTCCGGAAATTACCAAACCATGATGGCAGGATCCGCCGCGGGCATCACCGCCTCCGGTGTAGTGTCCACCAACGGACTCAACACCATCTGGGCAACGTTTGAATAGAAGGCGGGAGCGAGAACCTGGTTAAATGCACCCGGAGTGCCCAAATTTGGGCATCCGGGTGCAAAAGCCAGGGAATTGCACCAGGACTACTCCCAAGTGGCTCCTGAACAAGGCAAACGGGAGAGAAATCGGCTAAATTACTCCCAAGTGGCCCCAAAACAAGGCAAACTGGAGAGAAACTGGCTTAATTACTCCCGGGTGGGGGGGGTAGTCAACGGAAACCGAGGAGGCGGCGTAATGGCAGCGGGCCCGGTCACACACTGATTATTAACACGAAGTATAAGGCATGATACCTAAAACGAACAGTTATTCCAGGCCGCAGGCCTGGTGTGCAGAGCAAATGCATGGGCATTTGCTCTGCCAATCCAACCTGGATGATATGGATTACCGCGAGGGTGAATGGGATTCTGACTTAATTATTTGATGCCATGAAACCGACAGCAGGAATCCTTCTCTGTGCGGCGATGGCATACATCGCCTGCACTAAGGTCGTTGAGGAATCACCGGTATGCCTTGACTCGCGTACTATTACTGTCAATGCCACTATTCCCGTTACCAAACTCGCTGCAGACCAGGGCAAAATGACTTGGACCGAGGGCGACGCCATCGCGGTCTACAACACCGCCGGCGGCAAGTTTGATTTGACACTGTCCGAAGGTGCCGGAACCAACTCAGGCAAATTCACCGGCAGCATCTCCGGCACACTCGACACACGCATGGCCATTCATCCTGCTGTATTTGCAGGTAATAAGGCAGGCACTGTCACCATCCCTCAGTATGTCGAATACTCGGGCAATGTTCAAGCTGTCATGGTATCGTCCCTGGAACAGTCAGGGGACGAAATCAATGCCGTGCACTTCCACCATGTAATGTCCATCATAGAGTTCACCCTCAAGGACTTACCCGCCTACGCACAAGCTTTCAGAATCACGTCCGCTGCCGGAGCCCAGCTAAGCGGAGACTATACAATAAACGCCTCGGGAGACGGGGTGACAGGAAGCTCCGGATCAGGTTCTGACAGCCGCACGGTCTACTTCCCTGCCAAAACTGCCTATGGAGCCGATGCCAGCGTTACGGTTTCAATCCCCCTTCCGGCATTTGATTACACCGACTTGTCGGTCGAGGTTCTCGACGGCGACGGCGAGCCATTGGAGGGTACCGTCACCACGGTACCTGCCGCATCGGCAAGTCTCAAGACCGGCGACTACGTTGCCATGCCCGCCCTCAATATCAGGGCGCTCACCGGTGCTTCCCGGGCGGAATTCATCAAGATACACGGCACCAAGTGGGCAAAGGGCAACCTGCTTCGTGACCAATCGATGTCGCAGGAAAACTGGGTGCCCGGATGGGGCATCCACTCCAGCCAGTGGGAGTTCCAGGGCGGCAGCGACAGCCAAACCAAGTACGATCACTTCAACTGGGGCGGCATCTCGGCAGCCTCGTACCAGACGGACAGCGTGAGCGTCTATCCAAACAAAGGTACAGAGAGCGGCACTCCAGTGGCATATTTCACTTACATCTGGCCCAGGGGCAATACCGTCAACATTCAGGCCCGTACTTATAGATACTGGGACGGCACGGATGAGCGCAGTTTTGACTACAGCTTACTGGACGGCACCGGAAAAGGTGCCCCGTACTTCTTCTACAGCGGCAACAACGACGGCACCACGCATCCCAAGAACTGGATTACCGACGGCACTCCTGCCAGCGTAAAGACTTTCTCCAGCTACTACGGAGACATCGTGTTCTGGGCCAGCAAGGGGCAGTACATGATGCCCGGACAATCTGACTTTGAGGCACTTATAAACTGCGCCAACCAGCAGGCCGGCTACATTGAAGCATCCGGACAGCGTATCTACGGTGTACTGTTCACCTCCTGCGGAGCATGGCAGACTCGCACTGTCGACATGACCTTCAGGCAACTCGCCGAGGCCGACATGGAGAGCGGGCTGTTCCTCCCTCTGGCCGGCTACAGGAAGCCATGCGCCGAACGCTCAGTCGAAACCAAGGCGGTCCTCGCCAACTGGACTCCTGCCAGCTCTGAAATAACCGATGGCGGCAGTGTCGGGGCCTACTGGTCGTCCGCCATCGTGGCCTCAGGGGTACAGAGCCGCCAGCCTCAAATGTTGTACATCCAGGCCAGCGGTTCCTCCGTAGGTAGTCTGAAGTTCGGTGATTCTGCATCATCGGAGAGCATAACAATCTCTCCCTCACGCACTTCCAACATATTCGGCCCTCCTGCCGGACTGTCCGTGCGCCCTGTTTATGTAGCAACGATACCTCCAGAACCCACTATCGATCCTCCTACTCCCGTGGCCTCCGGCAACGGCTTCCCCGCACTGTGGGAAATCAGCTCTACCTTCTATGGCAGCGCAAGCTCCCCCACTGCAGCCGGAAGGGAATGGCTAAACAACGGGCGCGCCATCGCCACCAACGGATCATCCACAACCGGAACCGCCTTCATCTCCACCAGCCGTACCAAGGCAACGGGGACACTTAAGTACACCATCAACTCCGACGGCTGTCCGGCAGTTGGCGGACTGGATGAGGGCGACTGCATCGAATTCTGCGCCCCCGCCGAGAATATCCCCGCAGGAACGGACTTCGACCTCATGCTCACCATCAACGCCAACAACAAGGCAGTGCCCAAATACTGGCTGCTGGAGTATTGGGAAGACGGCGAATGGAAGAGCGGCGCCGCCCCTTACACGGCGGCAGAGGATCCTTCAATAAAGTATTCATGCACCGTACTGCGTCCGGCCGCGTCATGCTATCGTACGCTGGTTCTGAGCTTTACCTTGCAGAAAGCCGTCTCGAACGACTTCGTCAAGGCCCGCCTGCGTGCCGTAGGCAAAATCAATGGCAACGGTGCTGCTCTCACACCTGCCGCTGATGCACTTCTATACTTTGCCCCCCTCACTTACGAGGCGGTACGTTTCATCGCCTACCCCGGCGCTCCAGCGGTTAAAGACACGAAAAAACTGCTGGTGCTCGGCAACTCATTCACCTACTACTACGGTTCCGCCTTCCTGCTGAAGGAGCTGGCCCGTAAAGAAGGCCACCAGCTGGACATAAGAATCAACCTCAAGGGCTCTCAGCACTTCTACAATCACCTGTATGGCTTGGAGTACTCGCAGGAAGCCATCAATGAAGGCGGATACGACTTTGCCATGCTGCAGGACGGCACTTATTTTGCCGCCGAATATGCTTTAGGAGACGAATCCGCAATTACCGGCGGAGCTGCCTACACTCCCGCCCAGATACTGCAGTACACCAAGGAAATGAATGCAGCGGTCAGGGCTGCATCTCCCGGTGCGCAGATAATGTATGAGATATGTAAGTCGTCGCCTACCAAAACCGGGGATTTCTACGGATTCGGCAGCTACGATGTCTACGACACATACCAGCGCAGCGGTGCCTTCTCACTGGCGGAAGAAGATACCAACATCAACTGGATCAATCCCGTAGGAGTGGCGGCCAAGAACGCCCGCGACAACTACGGATTCACCTCCGGCTACAATTATCTCAATTATACCGACAACGCCCACCCTACGCGTGAGTGCCAGTATCTCAAGGCGTGCACAACATATTTGATAATGTACGGACAGGACTTCGGATCTGCGCCGGCCGACTGCGGTGTAGCCGCGGCCGATGCAGCCAAACTGCGTAGCGCCGCAAGAGATATAGCCCTCAGCGACAGGAATTCATATCATATCAGATGAAACGTCTATCTGCATTGCTTGTGATGGTTCTGGCGGCAGCTGCATGCCAGAGGGAAGCCGTTATTGCTGAAAAGCCGGTGGACGAGTACACCCTGGTACTCAATGCTTATACCCCGGAGCCGGAAGGCAAGGTAGCCGTGGCAACCAGCGGCAAGGCCACATGGACTGCAGGCGATGAGATAGCCGTGTATAACTCGGCCGGCCAGAAGTTCCGCGCCACCCTGACAGGCGGCGCCGGAACATCCTTCGGCAGCTTTACCTGCACCGCTTTCTCTGGCAATCCCGGCACCACGGCAGTGTATCCCTACGCCATGGCAGGCGCCGCTCCAGGCTCGGTTACAATACCCTTCATTCAAGAGCGCAGCGACGCAGTCCCTGCACTTATGGCATCGAGCTTCGAGATGAGCGGAAGTGAGCCTGCAAACCTGTATTTCAAGCACATAGCACCCGTCATTGACCTAACTCTCAGGGATATCCCAGCCTATGCCCGGGCTGTGGTGCTCAATGCAAGCGGCAGGCGCATCAGCGGGGACTTCAATTTTGACACAACCGGCCCGGGGCCTGTCGTCACTGACGCAGTCTCATCGGCCCAACTCATCACTTTCCAGAGCGGAGAGGGCTACGGCACCGACCTGCACTTCCGCATGGCTGTGCCGGCCGGAGAGTACTCTTCGCTATCACTCAGCATTCTTGACGGTGACGAAACCCCCATCGAGGGCCTCGGCAACCTCGCTTTCAGCACTAAGTCCAGGAGCCTCGGCGTTTCCGACTACCTGGCGATGCCGGTCCTGAATGTTCGAGCCAACTGCACCCGCAGCAGCGCTGTACGCAAAGTCGAGGGTATTTTCTGGGCAGCAGGCAACCTCATAGCCCAAAGCGGCGGAACCACCTCAGAGGGATTCCAGAGCGGATGGCGCATCGCCTCTCAGCAATATGAATTCCTTGGCTGCGACCAGGTAGGATCTTCCGGCAGCGGCGTTACCTATACTCAGAACGCCAGTGCCTTCGACCGC
>CACXCS010000056.1 GCA_902766255.1 uncultured Bacteroidia bacterium | reverse complement strand
TGCAGCAGGTGCAACCAAAACAAGCAAGAGACTGGGTCGCGGTCAGGGTTCCGGCAAGGGCGGCACTGCCACCCGCGGTACCAAGGGTGCACAGGCCCGTGCAGGATATGAGCACAAGATCGGCTTTGAAGGCGGTCAGATGCCTATCCAGAGGCGCCTGCCCAAGTTCGGCTTCAAGAATCCCACCCGCGTTGAGTTCAAGGCAGTCAATCTGCCCGCAATCGAGGCTCTGGCCGCCCGCATGGGCGTTGCCGAGATCAGCGTCGAGGATATCAAGGCAGCAGGACTGGCCGGCAAGAACGAGCTGGTGAAAGTGCTCGGCAACGGTGAAATTACCGCAGCCCTCACCGTCACCGCCGACGCCTTCTCCAAATCTGCAGTCACCAAAATCGAGGCCGCCGGTGGAAAGGCGGTCGTAGCCGAGTAATTGCGATGAAGAAGTTTATTGAGACAATCAAGAACATCTTCAAGATAGAAGAACTCCGGAAGAGGATAGTCTACACCTGCCTTCTGATACTCGTGTATCGTCTGGGCTGCTTCGTAGTGCTTCCCGGCATCGACCCTTCGATGCTCGCCCGCTTCCAGCAGAGCACATCCGAGGGTCTTGTGGGCCTTCTGAACATGTTCTCCGGCGGTGCTTTCGGTAACGCTTCCATCTTCGCGCTGGGTGTGATGCCTTACATTTCGGCATCTATCGTCATCCAGCTTCTCGGTGTGTTCGTCCCTTACTTCCGCAAACTCCAGATGGAGGGCGAAAGCGGACGTAAGAAGATGAACCAGATGACACGCTGGCTTACCATCGTGATCATCTGCATCCAGGGTCCCGCCTACATGGCAGCCCTTCATGGCCAGATTCCCGGACAGGCTTTCGTAGCTGTCCAGCACCTGGGTTGGAGCAATTTCATGTTCAACCTGGTGTCTACCGTCATCCTGATGGCAGGTTCGATGTTCGTTATGTGGCTCGGTGAGCGTATCACCGACCGCGGTATCGGCAACGGTATCTCCCTCATCATCATGATAGGTATCGTGGCCCGTCTGCCTTACGCAGTCATCGCCGAAATAGGTTCCAAGCTTGGTGCCAACGCCGGCGGTCCCCTGCTCCTGGTGGTCGAGTTCGTTATCTGGTTCTTCGTCATCATTGCGGCTATCGCGCTTGTGCAGGCAGTGCGCAGGGTTCCTGTGCAGTATGCCAAGAGGGTGGTCGGCAACCGTCAGTACGGTGGTGTGCGCCAGTACATCCCCCTCAAGATCAACGCTGCCGGTGTTATGCCTATCATCTTCGCACAGGCTCTGATGCTCTTCCCTCTGATTTTCTCCCGCTGGGATGCAACCAGAGGTCTTGCCGCTACGCTCGGAAACTATACCGGATTCTGGTATAACTTCATTTTCTTCATCCTCGTTGTCGTGTTTACCTATTTCTACACGGCCGTTACCGTCAATCCTCAGATGATGTCCGAGGATATGAAGCGCAACGGAGGTTTTATCCCGGGAGTAAAGCCCGGCAAGAAGACCATGGAGTATCTGGATTCGGTGATGTCGAAAGTGACCCTCCCGGGATCCATTTTCCTCGGCATCATTTCCATTCTTCCTGCAATCGCGATTATCCTCGGCGTGAACAACTCGTTCGGCAGCTTCTTCGGAGGTACCTCGCTGCTGATTTTGGTCGGCGTGGTCCTGGATACGCTCCAGCAGGTTGAAAGTTATTTGCTTATGCGTCACTACGACGGCCTTATGAAGACCGGTCGTCTGAGCGGACGTTCAGGAATGTAGTTCTTCGGAAATTTCAAGGTAGGATGGTCAAGCCCAAAACAGAAGAGGAAATCGAACTCCTGCGCGAGAATGCGATAATCGTCTCCAAGACACTCGCGGAGGTCGGCAGGCATGTCGCCCCCGGTGTCACCACCAAGGAGCTGAACAAGCTCGCAGACGATTTCATCCGTTCCCACGGAGCAGTTCCAAGCTTCCTCGGCTATGAGGGCTTCCCCGCAGCTCTTTGCATGTCCGTCAACGATGTCGTAGTACACGGATTCCCCTCCGATTACGTCCTCAAAGAGGGCGATGTGGTGTCCGTCGATTGCGGTACGCTGTACAAGGGCTACCAGGGTGACTCGGCTTACACCTTCCCGGTAGGGGAGGTGGATGCCGAAACCCGGCGGCTCCTGGATGCCACCAAGGCATCGCTGTACAAGGGCATCGAGGCCGCTGTGGCGGGAAACAGGACCGGCGATATCGGATACGCGGTACAATCGTACGTAGAAGCGTTGGGTTTTTCAGTCGTACGCGAACTGGAAGGCCACGGGCTCGGGCGCGAAATGCACGAGCAGCCCGGCATCCCCAATTATGGGCGCAGGGGCAAAGGGACGCACCTTGTGGAAGGAATGGTAATATGCATCGAACCTATGATCAATGCGGGCGTGAAAAGTGTGTACCTCGACCGCAACGGTTGGGCGGTGCATACTTCCGACCACAAGAAGTCGGCCCACTACGAACTTACGGTTGTTGTCCGGAAAGGCAAGGCCGAGCAGCTGTCCACCTTTGATTTTATCGAGAAAGATCCTACGATCAATTTTTAAAGTGTTAGTTTAATGTCGAAACAAGTAGCTATAGAACAAGATGGAAAGGTCATCGAGACC
>CACXCS010000055.1 GCA_902766255.1 uncultured Bacteroidia bacterium | reverse complement strand
TTCGATGAATTTTCGGCGTTCGGTTTCCTGAATCAGTTCTATAGCATCTTCACTCACGAAGAAGCCTATGCCGCGCTGGTTGTAGATAACCTTGCGGTCGGTCAGGATTTCATAGGAGCGGGCCACTGTGTTGGGATTGACTCCAATCGAAGCTCCCCACTCGCGCACGGACGGGATACGGCTGCCGGGCGTGAACCCTCCGGCCAGGATCCGGTTACAGATATTGTCCGCGATCTGGATATATATCGGTTTGTTGTTGTCAAATTCCATGATGCCTAATGTTTGATGGTGCGCAGGCGGAGCCAGGTGAGCACGAGCAGTCCGCCTATTGTTATGATATTGAATATGTTGAGCATCCAGTTGAAGGCGTCGACCGCTGATGCGGGATCGTTGATGTCATCAACAAATTTGCTGATCGAGTCGCCTAGACCAAACTTCGCAGCAACGAATGCGAGCATCGATAGAACGGTCCCCAGGGCGAACAAAAAGAGGAAAGTCTTGGCGACTTTGGCTTTTTTGAAGAATAATCCACCAAGGGTAAATGTGAGGGCGCATCCGCTCCACCCGAGGAACAGGATTGCCGGCAAGTTGACAGAAAAGTCTTTGTTGCTTCCGGTCAAGTGTGACCAATCAGAGCCAGTAATGGAACTAACTATCCCGTCGCCGTAGATTGACGGAAACAGCCAGTTGAGCAGTGCATCGGAAGCGAGGGTGAGCACCAGTAAAGCAACCGGAACCACTACGCAGACCATCAGCACCATCGAGAGCCATTTCTCTGTAGTGGACGCCGGAAGCATCAGGAAATCCGAGCCGGAGCGCTTGTCGGTGGTGGATCCGTATATCTTTACACCTGCCGAAACCGCAGCTACAAAAAGAACTATACCGAACACTATAATCTTTGACTCGCCGGACATCGAATATGGGGTGTCTGTGGCAGCTCCTCGCAGCAGCCAGACCAGAAGGTGGATAATAAACAGTATTACTGGCATCAGTCCCAGAACCAGGAGGCTTATTCCGTAATTGTTGCCCGCCCTGCGTATATCATAAGCGAAGTAATTGCCGAAACGCTTGAAATCTAATATGTTATTCATGGCTGAAGATATTTTTGACGAGTTCTTTGTGTTTGTGGACAGTGTTGAACAGGGCCTCTATGTTCACCTTGCTTTCGAGTCCTTCCGTGTTTTGGTATACCTGAATAAAGCCGCCGGGCAGCTGCTCGGAATAGAGGCTCCTGGGATTCAGATTCGTACCGTAGTCGAAGAATAACTTCTTGGAGATCTGCTCCAGGCTGGCGTTGAGAAGCACTTCCCGCCTATCCAGGATGATGATAGGATCGATGATGTTCTCCAGATCTCTTACCTGATGGGTAGAGATAACAATGGTTGCGTCTTCGGCAGTGTACTTCATGAGTGCAGACCGGAATTGCGCCTTTGACGGTATGTCCAGGCCGTTGGTCGGTTCGTCCAGATACAGGAAACGGACTCCGGAAGCCAGGGCAAATGCAATATAGGTCTTCTTTAGCTGTCCGGCAGACATGGCATTCATCTTCTGGTTCGGATCAACCTCGAATTCCTTGAGGATTGCTTCGTAGTTTTGGGCCGAGAACCTGGGCCAGAAAACGCCGCCGGCCTTGGCCCAGGCCAGGGCTTTGTCATTGATTGGGGCTACCTCATCGGGCAGGTAGTACTGGTCGCAGAGCAGGGAAGGCTCCCTCTTATAGGGATCGTGGCCTTCGGTCAGGATAGTGCCGGACTGTGTTTTCTTGAGTCCGCAGAGGAGAGTGAGCAGGGTAGTCTTGCCAACCCCGTTCTCGCCCAGAAGTCCGTAGATCTTTCCGGACTCGAGGTTCATCGAGATATTGCGAAGAACCTCATTTTTACCGTAGCTGAACGCTAAATCTTGAATTTTTATCATATCTTCGATAGTGTATTAGTTTATTAGTACACTGCAAAGGTAAGACAAAAATCTGTATTTCCAAATTTTTTTGCAAAAAAATAACAGTTCAACATTACTTTATTGACTATATACCATTATTCGTGAACATGTTCATCAGTTATCCTAGTGCTTCCAGGCCCCTTTTCCCCAATTTATTGGGGCCTGGAAGCACTAGGATAACTGATGAACTAACCTAATGGAACTAAGCCAGTAAAGATAAACAGGTAGAATTAAACTAATGGAGTTAAACCGGCGGAGTTAAACCGGTAGAACTAAACTAATGGAGTCAAACAGGTAGAACTAAACTGGCAGAGTTAAACCAATATAACTGAACTAGTGGAAATGAACCAGAAGAATAATAGCGGAAAAAAGAATACTAATGAAGCGGACGATGCAATGACGCCCGAAAAGCCTTTTCAGCAGCAATGATCGCCGGACGGTCAGCAGAATCAGTACAAGAATCGAGGAAACGCTCCCAGATAATATCGACAGCCGTATCCGAAAGATGCACCAAATCCTCCCCATAAAAACGATAATCCCTCAACTCATCATTAACAATCTCAAAAGCAGGAAAATAATCCACGCCCCCGCAACTCTCCGCCGCCAGCAACAGCCCCGCCTTGCTCAAAGAATTAGCATGCGCCCCATCTCCCAAATGCCGGATAGGGGAAACCGTAAGCATGAACCTCTTCTCAGGGTGCGAAGAAATAACCCTCTCAAGGCAAGCCGCCGACTCTCCCGGACTCAACATCCTGCGCGAGAACTCTCCGGACGGACGCTTCAGGCAGTTCGACACCACCTTGCCCCCCGAGTACCACACAAAAGACGTTCCCAACGTAAGAATCACCCTGCTGCTCTTTTCCCAAAACTCCCGAGCCTCAAGCAAACGGGCATTAGCATTATCCAGAAAATCCCCCACGCTCTCCCTGGCAAAAGAAGTATGGTGTTCAAACGAACACACAAGACCAGCCCCCGCTCCCATCTCGATGCAGTCGGTCGTAGAGAACATCTCCTGAGAGTCCAGGCGCCTGACGGCCGATTCCAAAGAGGCGGGATTATAAAGAGTACCGAAAGGGTTGACAAGCACGTCAAATCCGGCATGCACCATCCGCATACCTATGTTGTCGGCGAAGCAACTGCCCAGCATGACAATGTGGTCGGTCAGGCGGAAAGGCTCCTCCGGAGGATCCGCAATTACTTTTGTCCAGAGTTTCATTTATACGGCAAAAATACTATTTTTGTAGAGGATATGAAAAAAATCTTCGCCCTTCTCCTGCTTTCCGCTTTGTCCTTTCCAGCCGTAGCCCAAAAATTCGACTGGAACATCAACTTCGACTATAACTTCTCAAACTACGAATACGACCGGTCATCCGAAATCTTTGAGGATTCCTATACGCTGCATGCGGCCCGCATCACTCCCGAGGCAGGAGTCCTCATAAAGCAGAACCCGTCAGTCTTCCATCGCGTGCGTGCGGGCGTGGACATTTTTAAACAGATGGGCGAAGGCCTGTCCATTCCAAATCTTTTCAAAGAGCTCGTTTTTTATTACGATGTCGAGGCTGCCTTCCGCAATGGAGGCCGCTTTGAAGCTCTGGCCGGATCGTTCCCTCGCCGCTATTCCGACGGCGACTACAACTGGCTTCTCTTTGATGACGATAACTTATTCTTTGACAATAACATTGAGGGTATTCTCCTGAAGTATCACAACAGGCACATTTTTGCCGAATTAGGGCTTGATTGGCCAGGTATGCTGGGGGATGATTCCCACCCCGTTCGCAGGGAAAGATTCCAGGTCTTCAGCGCCGGGCTCTGGAACTTTGCCGGCCCTTTCAGCCTGGGATGGATTGGCTCGTTCTATCACTTTGCCTGTTCTCCTTTCAGCCCCAACGTGGTGGACAACCACATGCTGAATACATCGCTGGAATGGACGCCATTCTCCATGATGGATGATCTTAAGATTACCGCAGAGGGAGTGTTCACTTATCAATGCGACAGGCATCACGGCATGGACCTCCGTTTCCCGATGGGATTCCTCTCCCGCCAGATGGTTGCCAAATGGGGGGTGGTAATTGACAACCGGTTCTACTTCGGCGACGATCTCATGCCCTTCTTTGATACTGCCTACAGTGGCCTGAGTTACGGCAAGGACCTCTACATGGCCGACCTGTCCTTCCATACCCGCCTGGACCACCCCGGCTGGTCCGATTTTGTAAGCCTTAAGTACGAGCCCAAGATTGCCGATTTCCTCAACCTGTCGGTGTCTTTGTCCTTCTTCTTCGGCGAGCCTCCTTCCGCTTCCTGCCCTGTATTCCGCGGCTGGCAGCAAAGCATTGCACTCCGCGCAAATCTTGATGCTCTGAGGCCCCGCCCAAAGGCGCCAAAGAGCAGCAGGGGAACATATTTCCATGAATTCAAACTATAGCAATATGAGAAAAATCTTGCTTCCAATCGTCCTTCTGACCTTATGTGCCGGCACTTATGCACAAAACAGCGAGCTGCACATAGTCACTACGGGCGACGTACACGGCTCCTTTTTCAACCGCCCCTATGTCGGCAACAAGACCAAAACAAGCCTTATGTCGGTCAAGTACTACGTCGACAGTCTCAGGGCTGCAGTCGGTCCCGAAAATGTGCTTCTTCTCGATGCCGGAGACTGTATCCAGGGCGACAATGCATCATACTACTTCAACTATGTGGCCACCTCCGAACCGCATGTTTTCCCCCGTCTTGCAAAGTACGTGGGATATGACGCATGCACCCTTGGCAACCACGACATCGAAACCGGACATGCTGTCTATGACAGAGTGTACAAGGAGCTGGAAGACCTTGGTATTCCATGGCTCGCCGGCAACGCCTTGAAAGCGGACGGAACCTCTTATTTCCCTGAATACACAATGATTGAAAAGGGCGGCCGAAAGATCCTTGTCCTGGGTTACAACAACGCTAACATAGACGGCTGGCTTGCGCCCGATCTGTGGAGCGGAATGAAGCATGTTTCGCTTGTGCCCCTGGTACCCAAAAGAGTCAAGGCTCTCAAAGCTAAGCTAAAGCCAGATGCGGTGGTGGTGGTAGTGCATTCAGGCACCGGAGAAGGAGACGGCAATTCGATTGAAAGCCAGGGACTTGACCTGTTCCGCCGCCTGTGCGGAGCCGACGTTCTGGTTACCGCCCACGACCATCGTCCCGCTGTCGTAAATACCAGGAAGCGTTGTCTTGTGAACGGTGGTGCCCGATGCGGTAACGTAGGGCACACGGTGCTTGGCTTCAAGGGGCACAGGGTAGTCTCCAGGCAGGCAGAGACGGTGAGATTGAACAAGAACAAGGTGGACGAAGCGATGGTTAAATGCTTCGACGCCGAATTCGAAGCGGCCAAGGCGTTCGCCCTTCGTCCTGTGGGCCGGCTTGACATGCCCCTTACCAGCCGTGCCGCTTACATAGGCATGAGCGATTACATCGGCCTGCTTCATACCGTACAACTTCAGGCATCAAGGGCCGACATATCTATAGCGGCACCGCTGACTTTCGATGGCTACGTGGCTCCGGGCGAGGTGATATTCAACGACATGTTTACCATCTATCCATTTGAGAACAAGCTGTTTGTGCTTGAAATGTCGGGACGCGAGATAAAGGGTCTTCTGGAGTATTCCTACAACAACTGGGTGAGTACTCCGGGTGAGCATGTGCTGAAGATAGAAAACGCCCCTGATCCCAGGACAGGCGCCTCGCGATGGTCATTCGTCAACCGCAGTTATAACTTCGACTCGGCGGCGGGCATCAATTACACTGTGGATGTCACGGCCGCTGCCGGCTCCCGGGTAAACATCACCTCCATGGCGGATGGCTCCGCCTTCGACCCCGATGCCAAGTATTCCGTAGCCATGACTTCCTACAGGGCAAACGGGGGTGGAGAATTGCTCACCAAAGGTGCCGGCATCCCTCGTGGGGAGCTAGGTTCAAGGGTTTTGGGACGCTATGATGAAATACGCGAATTCGTGTACCGTTTTATCAGTTCCCATAAGCTGGTGGACCACGCTTTGGTAGACGACAGGTCCGTGCTGGGTTCCTGGAGTTTCGTTCCCGAGTCTGTTGCCGAACCATTGCTTAAGGCAGATTTGGATTTAGTGTTTTAGCCGCCACTCAGCCGGGGTGCATCCGGCCACCTCTTTAAACTGCCTTCGGAAATTGCTTTTGTCGCCTATCCCTACGGATTCGGCGATAAAAAGCGATGAGGTATGCCTGTCTTCCAGCAGCAGCCTTTTGGCTTCTTCAATTCTCCTTTCTTTCCTCCACTGAAGGAAAGCTTTACCCCAGAATAACCGGAAATACAACGATAATTGCTCATGGCTGATTCCCATGTCACGGGCGACTTCCTGCATAGACTTGTCTTCATTCCATCTGTTTTCAAGAATCCATTTCTCGACTCTCCTGATTACGTCTGTGTTAACTCTTAGGTTGTTTCCACTGCCCCCGGTACGTTGTTCCATGCGCAGTATCAGCCTTTCTATTCTAGTTATTAATCCTAAAAATATACTTATTTTTTTCATACCTTTGTATGTTAATAGTTATTAATTATGTTTGACAATCTATCGGACAGACTCGAGAGGTCCTTCAAGATTTTGAAGGGCGAAGGTAAGATAAGTGAAATTAATATTGCCGAAACCGTCAAGGAAATCCGCCGCGCCCTGCTTGACGCAGACGTAAGTTATAAAGTCGCCAAAGAATTCTGTGACAATGTAAAGCAGAAGGCTCTGGGCTCCAACGTACTGACTGCTGTAAAGCCCCAGCAGATGATGGTAAAGATTGTGCATGACGAGCTGGCGGAGTTCATGGGGGCGGAGCACTCTGAGATAAACCTAAAGGGCAGTCCCGCGGTCATACTTGTAGCCGGTCTTAACGGTTCTGGTAAAACCACCTTCTCCGGCAAACTCGCACTTCATCTCAAAAGCAAGAAAGGCCGCAAGGTGCTGCTTGCTGCCTGCGATACTTTCCGTCCCGCCGCTATCGAGCAGCTGAAGACCCTCGGCACCCAGATAGGCGTTCCGGTATACAGTGAAGAAGGGGAGAAGGATCCTGTGAAAGTTGCCCAGGCCGCTGTCCGCCAGGCTCGCGCCGAAGGCATAAACGTGGTGGTAGTAGATACCGCCGGACGCCTTGTCGTTGATAAGGAACTTATGGACGAGATAGCCCTTCTTCACAGTTCCCTTAATCCTGACGAGACGTTGTTCGTGGTGGACGCCATGACGGGCCAGGACGCGGTCGAAAGCGCCAAGGCATTCAACGAGGCCATTGATTATGACGGCGTTGTGCTCACCAAGATGGATGGCGACACACGAGGCGGTGCGGCCCTTTCCATTAAAGCTGTGACCGGCAAGCCCATCAAGTTCGTGAGCACCGGCGAGAAGATGGAAGCCCTGGACATTTTCTATCCTGCCCGTGTGGCAGACAGGATCCTCGGCATGGGCGACGTCGTGTCCCTGGTTGAGAAGGCCCAGGAGCAGTACGACGAGAAGCAAGCCCGGGAGCTGCACAAGAAGATTGCCCGCAACCAGTTTACTATTAACGATTTCTATACCCAGTTAAAGCAGGTCCAGAAGATGGGTAACGTCAAGGACCTGGCAGGTATGCTGCCCGGAATGGACAAGGCCCTCAAGGATGTCGACATCCCCGAGGATGCCTTCAAACCTACCGAGGCCATCATTCAGTCCATGACTCCGTTCGAGAAAGAGCACCCCGAGTGTCTGAACGGGTCGCGCCGGCAGCGCATAGCCAGAGGTTCGGGTACCTCCCTTGCCGATGTGAACAAACTGCTCAAGCAGTTCGACCAGACGCGCAAAATGATGAAGATGGCCATGGACGGATCGCTGCGCCAGAGGCTCAAGGGTTTCCGTTAGGATATCTGCAAAATATTCTGTAAATTTGTAAGTTAGTATGGCTTTGTTCAATCGTCACATTAAGATATCTGCTTCCGGTCTGTTTCAAGACAGGACGGACTGGCACTGCCATATTCTGCCCGGTGTGGACGATGGTTTCAAGACACTCGCCGACTCGCTCGCCGCACTTGCCCGTTATGAGGAAGTGGGCATTAAGGAAGTCTGGCTTACGCCCCACATAATGGAGGACATCCCCAACCGTACCGGAGCCCTCCGCGAGCGTTTTCTGGAACTCACCCTGGCTTACAAGGGACCGGTTCGCCTTCACCTTGCCTCGGAAAACATGATGGACGTGATATTCGACCAGCGCCTTGAGGCAGGGGACCTGCTCCCCATGAAAGACAGGCGCCTGCTGGTTGAGACCTCCTACTTCAATCCTCCTATCGGCATGGACGACATCCTGAAGGAAATCAAGTCCAAGGGCTATTTCCCCCTCCTTGCCCATCCCGAGCGTTACATGTACATGGATGAGCGCCGCTATAAGGCCCTGAAAGCCATGGAAATAGAGTTCCAGCTGAACCTTGGGTCCCTCACCGGGGCATACGGACACGAAGTCAAAGCCAGGGCCGAGCATCTGCTGCAGGCTGGCATGTATGAATACAGCGGGACGGACCTGCACCGTCTGTCCTCGCTTGAACATATGCTGAGCGCTGAGCTCAAGCGTAAGATTATCAAGCTGATACCGTAAGGGGAGCAGCTTGCCGGCGGGCTTTATATGGCCCGCTCCGCCCACATCTCCGTATGTGACAGGCGGTAACGGAGTTGTATCTAAATAAATCCAAACAATATGCGCAAAAGACTACTACTACTGCTGTTGGCGATGCTTACGATAGGCGCCCAGCAGGCATTTGCACAGATGTCCGACGACCAGATAGTTACCTACATCGCCGAAGGCATTGCATCGGGCAAGACCGAACGGCAGATAGGTACGGAGCTCATGGCAAAAGGCGTGACAACCTCCCAGCTCCAGCGTCTGCTCAAGGCATACAAGAGCGGCAAGATGGACACTTCCGATGTGCCTTCCGCCACCAAACTGGACGGCAAGCGTACTTCCCGCAAGCCTGTAGTCCTTGAGGACGAAGATGGTGATGCACAAGGTACCAAGGAGACTGCCAAATTGGGAGGGGACAAAAAGTCCGGTACTTCCAAGGGCAAGATGGACAAGCAAGTCTCTGCAACTGCAGAGGGTGACGATTCTGAGGAGGAGCAGGAAGAGGTGGATCCACTGTACGACGAGGATGGACTAAAGCGTATCTACGGGCACGATATCTTCGCCTCCAAGGCGCTCAGCTTCGAGCCCAACCAGAATGCAGCCACTCCTGAGGATTACGTCCTTGGCCCCGGTGATGAAGTCATTATCGATATCTGGGGCCTAAACGAGGCCACCATCAAGCAGGAGATCAGTCCAGAGGGCCGCATAATAATCTCGCAAGCGGGCCCGATACAACTCTCCGGCCTTACCATCAAGGAGGCAACCGGCAAGATAAAGACTGCTCTGTCAAAGATTTACTCCTCGCTTCGAAACGGCTCGTCGAAGATGAGCGTAACCCTGGGAGAACTTCGTACCATACAGGTCAACGTGATGGGCGAGGTTGACACTCCGGGCACATACAGGCTGTCGTCGTTTGCAACTGTGTTCACTGCGCTGTACCGTGCAGGCGGCGTGACCGACATCGGATCGCTCCGTACCGTCAAAGTTATCCGCGGTGGCCAGGACTATGCTGTGGTGGATTTATATGAGTATATCTTCAACGGCAAACTGGACGTCAACGTTGCACTCAAAGAGGGGGATGTTATCAACGTTCCTCCGTATGCCTCGCTTGTCAGCATTACCGGCTATGTCAAACGCCCCATGTTCTACGAGGTTAAGGACGGCGAGCCTCTTTCGGCGCTGGTTGCCTATGCCGGCGGTTATTCGGGCGGCGCATGGAAGGAAGAGCTTAACGTAGAGCGCAACGACGGCCGTACCAACCACATGTTTACAGTGGCGGCATCCAAAATGGATTCGTTCGCCCTGCAGGACGGAGACGCTGCATATGTAAGCGGCAGCGAGGTGGAAGTTTTCTCCAACAAGGTTGAAATCAAAGGTGCCGTCTATCGTCCCGGCAAGTTCGAGTTCGGCGGCGATATCGCCACGGTAAAGCAGCTCGTCGAGCATGCCGGAGGTCTCATGGAGGATGCTTTCATGGGCAGGGCCCAGATTATACGCGAGAATCCCGACAGGTCCCTGCAGCTGGTATCGGTGCCGATCAAGGGCATCATGGAGGGCAACGTAGCCGATATACTCCTCCAGCGCAACGATGTACTTATCATCTCCAACGTCAACGAGGTGGAGCAGAAGGGAGACTTCAGCATCACCGGCTATGTGGTGAATCCCGGCAAGTACCAGTTCGCCGAACATACTACAGTCGAGGACCTTATCCTGATCGCAGGAGGTCTTTCCGAGGGCGCTTCGTCCGCCAAGGTGGATGTGGCTCGCCGTATCAATGTCTCATCCAGCACTGCTGCGTCCGACACTCTTGCACAGGTGTTCTCCATGTCCATCAAGGACGGCCTGATAGATGACGGTTCAGCCGGATTCGAACTCCAGCCTTACGATGTTGTGTCGGTGCGAAGGAGCCCGACCTATATCGAGCAGCGCAATGTGACCATCACCGGTGAGGTGACTTTCCCTGGCCAGTACACTCTGGCAAGCACCAATGAGCGTGTGTCCGACCTGGTCAAGCGTGCAGGCGGCGCCACACAGAACGGCAATGTTCACGGAGCCATGCTCAAGCGCAAGATCAACCAGTACGAGCGCAATGTCCGCAATGCCATGGCAAGAATTGTTACTCAGAGCGTATCCAGCAAGGACTCCCTGGATGTCAACAAGCTCAAGGTCACAGAGATATACACGGTCGGTCTGGAACTCGACAAAGCCCTTGCCCATCCTGGTTCCGACTACGATGTGGTGCTGCGCGACGGCGATGAGCTGATTATCCCCGAGATGGCGTCTACCGTGCGGATCCAGGGCGAGGTGCTCTACCCCAACACGGTACACTATATCTCAGGTAAACCCGTGAGTTATTACGTACGTCAGGCCGGTGGATTCAGCACCAAGGCGCGCCGGGCCAAGACCTACGTTATCTACATGAACGGTACGGTTTCCGTCGGAGCAGGCGCCAAGCTGGAACCCGGCTGCGAAATCGTGGTGCCCGGGCGCTCCGAAAGGGACAAGCTGACCACCGGTGAGTGGCTCGGCATAGGCACTTCGGCAGCCTCGATTACTACCATGGTCGCGACCCTTGTAAGTTTGTTCAAGAATAATTAACAAGCGTATTATGATAGACGAAAACGAATACGAAGAGATTCCTTACGGAACTTCGAAACCAATTGATTTCCGGGGGCTTCTGCTGAAGATTGCGCATGGCTGGAAGACCATAGTCATATGGATGCTAGTCGCAGGCGCAATCGGGGTTTTTATCGGCTTCTGCTCGCCAAAGGTATATACAGTCACGTCGAAGCTGTCGCCGGAACTATCTTACCGTTCCACAAGCGGAAATCTGAGTTCCCTGGCCAGTCTGGCCGGAGTCAATCTGAACAGCCTGTCCGGCAATACCGACGCTTTCCGCCCCGACTTGTATCCGGAGATCATTGAGTCCGTGCCTTTTATCGTGGACCTGTTCGAACTCCCCGTTTCGGTGGTCGAGAAAAAGGATACCATATCCACGAACTACTATGACTACATGCTCAACTACCAGAAGAAAGCCTGGTGGACGACCGTCATGGGCTGGCCTTTCGACCTTCTGAACTGGGTGAAGTCGCTGTTCAGTCCCGATGAAGAGGCGGATGAGGATCCCACACATCCCGTGGTGGATAAGTATCACCTCACCAAGCATCAGTATAACGTCTACAAAGCCGTAAAGAAGAATATTTCGACTACCGTTGACCGCAAGAACTATATGCTGACCATCGCGGTGGAAGACCAGAGCAAGATAGTTGCCGCTGACATTTCGCAGCTGATTATCGATAATCTCACGCGTTACATTACTGAGTACAGGACGGAAAAAGCGCGCAAGGATCTGGCTTATTATCAGGAGATTTATGATGAAGCCAAGGATGACTACACTGCAAAGCAGAGAGAGTATGCAAGGTATTATGATGCCAACCAGGGCACAGTAAGCCGCCTGTCGCAAGTGCGCCAGCAACAGCTTCAGAATGAGGTGAACCTCAAGTTCCAGGTGTTCTCTACCGCTTCTCAGCAGTTACAGCTTGCCAAGGCCAAGGTTCAGCAGGAGACCCCTGTCCTTGCCTGTCTGCAGCCTCCTACCGTTCCTTTGAAAGGCAAGCCCAGCAAGCTCAGCCTGCTGGTGACGTATATGTTTTTCGGATTGTTCCTGTCTTTCATCTGGCTGCTCTGGCTGAAGGATTGGATCAAGGGCTTGAAGAAGCAGGATTAAGCTATGGCGGGTGAGGACAGTGTGAGGGTTGCCAAGAATACCGGGTATCTTTTCCTGAGGATGATACTCGTGCTCGTGGTGGGCCTCTACACGTCCCGTGTGGTGTTGAGGGCCCTGGGCTTCACCGACTTCGGCATTTACAATGTCGTCGGGAGCGTGGTGGTCTTTTTCGGCTTTCTCAGGCTCGCCCTGACCAATGCCACCTACCGCTACATAGTCTATGCACTTGGCGAGGGGGATACGGCCAAACTGCGCAAGACGTATTCGATGGCGATCAATTGCCACGTGATTCTTGCTGTGAGCCTTCTGGTCATCCTTGAAGCTATAGGCATTCCGGTCGTTCGCCATGGGCTCAATATTCCTCCGGAAAGGCTTCCGGCAGCAATGTGGGCCTACCAGTTTTCGATTCTGACTTTCGCATTCAGCATACTTCAGACTCCTTTCAATTCCAATGTGATAGCCCACGAGAAGATGGACTTTTACGCCATTGTGAGTATATTGGAGGTGCTGCTGAAACTGGGCCTGGCATTTATCGTGGCCAGCTCGGGATTCGACAAACTGATAATGTATGCCATGCTGTTGACAGCGTCTGCAATAATCATCTTCCTTTTTTACGTCGTTTATTGTAAGATAAAGTTCAAAGACTGCGTATTCCGGTTCTGCTGGGACGGCAAGCTTGTCAGGGAGTTCGCTTCTTATTCCGGATGGAGTCTGCTCGTTAATGCAGCAGATGTGTCTATCACCCAGCTCATCAGCATCTTCTTCAATCTGTTCCTTGGTGTTATAGCCAACGCGGCCCTGGGTGTGGCAAATCAGGTAATTGGTCAGCTGAATTCTTTCATGGGTACGTTTACCCAGGCTTTCGACCCGCAGATTATAAAGTCTTATGCATCGGGAAGGCGGGATTACTTCTACAGCATGATTTATTCAACATCCAAGATTACCTTCCTGCTGATGCTCTTTATCTGTCTGCCGCTTGCCGCCAACATAGATTTTGTGCTGAAAGTATGGCTGGGGGAGTACCCGGCAGACGCAGCTGTTTTCATCAAGGCGCTTATTATCTACGTCCTGATAGATTCCTTCCAGTCGCCGCTCTGGCAGGCCGTCCATGCCACGGGAAAGCTTAAAATCCATCAGATACTGATGTTCTGCGTAAAGATCCTGGCTATTCCCGCCATGTATTTTGCTCTCAAGCTTGGCGCAAGCGGTGCTGTTACCCTGCTTATCTGGGCGCTCGTAAACCTGATTTCGGCAGTTGTCCGCACCGTTTACATGAAGACGCTGATAGACCTGGATCTGAAGAAGTACCTGAAAGAAGTGGTGCTGACCATAGTCCTGGTAGCGGCGCTCTCTGTTCCCGGAGTAATGCTGTTGAGCAGCTACCTGGGGGTTAACCTCAAGAGTTTCCTGATTTCTTCCTCCGTGGCTGTGCTTGTAGTAGGGGGGCTCAGTTACTTCGCGGCTCTTAATGCCAAAGAGAGGGAAATACTCAAGTCCCTGCCCGTGATAGGGCGGGTGCTCACCAAGTTCGCACGATGACGATAGATGTTCCATACATAGTGCTGATTCTGGCCCTTCTGGCCCTTACGCTCTTCAATGCCAAGGACAGGCGGAACAACAACTATTTCATCGCGGCGGTGGTTATTGCCTTCATTTTCACGGCGTTCCGTGCGCCCGTGGTTGGGGCGGACACTTACAATTATGTCCGATTCTTCACCGGCGAGAGTATATATTACTCTTCCGACAGGCGTGAATTCGAGCCTTTGTTCACGGCTTACAACGCCATAATGAAGATACTGCTGTTCAAGAGCGGCTTCCTGTACATGGTAGTGAATGCGTTCCTGTCCCTTCTTCCGGTGTTCATCCTGGTAAAGCACAACGCATACAGCAAAACCCTCTCTGTATTCTGGTTCTTCCTGACCACTTCCGGAATGCTCTATTTCGTGGTTCTGAGGCAGATACTGAGCATGGCTATCATTCTGGGCGGAGTTATATATGTGCAGCGCAACCGGCCATATAAGCTGGCTGTGTTCATATTGCTCGGGGTGATAGCGTATTTCATGCACACATCCGCAATTTACGTGATGCCGGTATACCTTCTATGCTATTTCATCCCCATGAAGCACAGGTGGGTGCCGTTTGTGTTGATCGGTGTGAGCATCGTTTCCGGCTTGATACTGAAGAATCTGGACATCATGAAGATGCTCTCCGCCTACGAGGCCATGGGCTTCGGCGTGACCGAGCGCCTGGACGTCTATCTCGACGAGGAACTGGTGGATACTTCGGAATTCAGCATCCTGGGTATTTTGAAGAAGTCCCTGATCGGTGCGTTCGTGTACCTGTGGATGCCAAAGAAAAAGTTGAATCACTGGTTCAGCAAAATTTATCTGGTAGGTATAGTGCTTTCGAACTTCTTCTTCGAGATGCAGCTGATCGACCGCATCGTAATGCCATTCGACTTGTTCGGCATTATCTGCGTGACCTGGGCGTTCGGCCCGAGGCTTCATAAAGCAGTGTTCAACTACCGCCTTGTTTCTTACGTGGCTGCAGGTTTGATGTGCTTTTATCTCATGTTCGGATATGTACGCAGTTCGATTAATTACGACCCTACCAATGAAATGCGCATGCATCCGTATTACTTCTTCTTCCAGGATTATCACGATCATCCGTCAATCAAATATAATTTCGACTGATGAAGGTTGTCCACATAAACATGTCCCGCAGGGCAGGAGGAGCGTCAATTGCTGCCTTCCGCCACAGCGAGGCCATGATCAGGGCCGGTGTGGATTCGGAAATGCTGACCCTTGATGACCTGCTTCGCGGCCGGCCTCTCAGAGGGCTTGTTTACAAACTTGACCGGTGGCTGCGCTTCAAGGTGAACGGGCTCTACAGAGTGTTCGGTTCATTCGGCTTCATGTGGTCGGGATTCCGCATAGACCGTCATCCAAAGGTGCTGGAAGCGGATGTCATCTACCTCCATTGGATTGATGACGGACTGCTCAGCGTCAAGGGTGTGGAGCATCTACTACGGCTGGGTAAGCCCGTACACTGGTTCATGCATGACATGCTGCCTATTACCGGAGGATGCCACTACTCAATGGATTGCGGCAAGTATCGCAAAGGTTGCGCATCATGCCCGCTGATCGGCCGGGGTTTCCTGCCCGACATTGTGTCCCTCTCGTTCAAGAAAAAGCTTGAGCGCTGGGGCAAGTATCCTGATTTGTCGTTCATAGCTCCGAGCAACTGGCTTGCGCATTGTGCGGCGGCAAGTGCGATAGCGGCAGGCCACAGCGTCTCCGTATGCCCCAACCTGATTGATACTGAAAAGTTTACGCCGGGCGATAAGGATACGGCAAAGTCGTTTTATTTTGGAGACGACAGCAGGAAAGTGGTACTTTTCGGAGCCGAGGTTGTTGGCAATCCTTATAAAGGCTGGGCATATATGCTCAGATGTCTGTCATCCCTTGACCCTTCCGAATATGTCTGCCTTGTACTTGGCCGGAAAGACAATAGCATAAGCGAATCTGTTCCTGTCCGTACCGTGTTTACGGGACGCATTGATTCCGAGGACGATATCATCAGGGTGTACAGGGCAGCGGACGTTTTTGTCACCCCCACGCTGGCAGATAATTTCCCCAATGTACTGCTCGAGGCGATGGCCTGCGGACTGCCTTGTGTGGGCTTCGACTCCGGCGGGGTAAGGGATCTGGTAATTCACGAGTTTACCGGGTATCTGTGCATCCGTTGTGATGCCGCTGATTTGAAAACCGGCATAGAGTGGGTGACCGAAGACGCCGGGCGCTATCAGGAGCTTTGCTCCGCGGCAAGGGCCTACGTAGCCGGTTATTTTTCATATGATAACTGTGCCGAAGTGCATAAAGAATTGAAGATATGATAGTTGTAAGCGCATGCGCCGGACTGGCAAATCAGATGTTCCAGTATGCCTTTTATCTCGCATTGAAAGATAAGGGCTTGCCGGTGCTGTGGGATCAGTCGAATTATATCCCCAATTCTGCCGCATTGTGCGAAACCGTCCGCCTTCAGGACGTCTTTCCCAACGTGAAGCCTGATCTGATGCCTGAAGGACATTTCAAGATGGCGTACTGGAAACGGCGCTGGTCTTTCCTTAAGCGCCTCAGCGGGCCGCTTACCGGAAATTGGTATTTGCTCCAGCGGGATTTCATGTACCATGAGGATGAATTTGACCGGGTGCGCAGGAACTGCATATATATTGGAACCTGGCAGAACGAAAAATACTTCAGGAAGATAAGCGGACTCGTGCGCAGTACATTTGCCTTCAAAGAGTTGACATCGGAGCGCAACATAGCCCTGGCTCAGGCCATGTCGGCCGGGAATTCGGTTACCATACATGTCCGGAAAGCTCCGGACTACACCGGGGAACTGCTTTTCCAGGGTACCTGTCCCGATGATTACTATACCCGTGCGCTGGATTACGTCCGTGCCCATGTCAAGGATCCTGTATTCTACGTTTTTGCCGACAATCCCGAATGGGTCAGGGAGCATTTTGCCGGTTTTGACTATCAACTGGTTGACTGGAATCCCGTACGCGGCCGCGAGAATTATCTGGATATGCAGTTGATGTCTTGCGCCAAGTATAATATTATTTCCAACAGTACATACAGTTGGTGGGGCGCATGGCTCAACCCGAATCCCGAAAAGTTTGTCATTGCTCCCGCCGTATGGTTCAACCCCGCAATGCCCTTCTACAACCCTAATGAAGTGGTGCCCGAAGGCTGGATAAAGTTATGAAGAAGTTTTTCTATACTGTGCTGAAGCTGTTGTACAAGCCCCGTTTCAGGAGGCTTGACGGCGAGGTCCGCTTCACGAAGGAGATACGGGGAGGGAAGTACATATCGGTAGGCGAGGGCACGATAGTCCACAGGGATGCAATCCTCACTGCCTGGGACAGCTATGGCCGCCAGTCTTTTTCCCCTTCGATCACAATTGGCCGGAACTGCAGGCTCGGCGAGCATATACACGTGAGTGCCTGCAACAGCATTCATATAGGAGATAATGTGCTGACAGGCAGATACGTATATATTTCTGACAATTCTCACGGACGTACCGACGGTACAGGCCTTGATGTCCACCCCCTCGACAGGGAACTGTACAGCAAAGGGCCCGTAATAATCGGCAATAACGTGTGGATAGGGGAGCGGGTATGCATCCTTCCCGGAGTGACGGTCGGCGATGGTGCCATAATAGGCGCAGGAGCCGTGGTCACAAAGGATGTTCCCGCGTATTGCGTAGCGGCCGGGGTGCCTGCAGCCGTCGTAAAAAAGATGAAAGAAGTATGACGGATTCGTTGAAAGCAAGGGAAGAAGTCGAATGGCTGAATTTCTGGTACGACGACGCCAACTCTGAATCCGGCCGCCGTGTGCTGTTCTTTGGTGACTCCACCCTGCGTGAGATCAGAAGCACGGCAAAGGCCAGGCTTGGCTGCCCCGTGGATTTCTTCGGTAGCTCTTTTGCCCTTAGGGACGAGATGTTCTGGAAGCAGCTTGAAACCTTCTTCGATTCCCCGTATGCCCACTATGAAACGACTGTCATCCAGACCGGAAACCACAGCCGTCGAAGCGCTGACGGTGGTGAGTGGCAGCCTGCTGACCACGAAGAGTATAGGGAAATGTTCGCCCGCTTGCTCAAGCGGCTTGGTATGTTTTCCGACAAGTTGCTCGTATTGCCGGCGTTCCTGATAGTTAAAGTACCTGCCCGCCTCGGTCGTGTCCGCAGGATGCTCCGCCTCCCGGAAGAGTACGACGACAAAGAGAATGCTATCATCCGCCGCCGTAACGATATAATGCACGAAGTCGCTGATGAGGCTGCCGTGCCGTTTTTCGACCTTACCGCTGAAATGCTGGTTTCCAAGTATGTCCACAAAGACCATATTCACTACGAGAATGCCGCAAAATCATTCATGACCGACCTGATCCTACCCTGCATCAAATGAAAAAATGCATATTCACAATATGTGCTAAAAACTACATCGGACTAGCACAGATACTGGAAAGCACAGTGCGCAAGTATGAAGAAGAGACGGATTTCTTCATAGTTGTGGCCGATGAATTCGATACTACGGCAGAACGGCCCCGTAGCGCTTTGGTTGCAAGGGAAATCTTGTCCATCGAAGGCACCCTTTGGCGTAATATGGCGTTCAAATACAATCTTACCGAGTTCTGCACGTCAATAAAGCCGTTCTGCATTGAGTATTTCTTCAACGGAGGCTATGAAGCGGTTTGCTATCTCGACCCGGATACATTCCTGTTCAGCGATTTTTCCTATGTATGGGCTGCGTTGGAAGAGAATCTGGTAGTTACTGCGCCCCATGTTACCATCCCCCAGTATCCCTACAAGGGCGATCTGCCCGACAGGAGTTTCCTTTTCAACGGCATCAGCAACCTTGGTTTCGGCGCTTTCCGCCGGTCGGACAAAGTGTTGAACGTGATAAAGTGGTGGCAGGACCGCCTCAAAGACCAGTGTTTCGGCGAGATGCTGTGGGCTCAGTGTACTGACCAGAAGTGGACAGATTTCTTTCCCGCTTTCTTCGACAGCGGAGAGTTGATGTACTCCAACAACCTTGGCCTTAATCTTGCCCCTTGGAATTACTTCGAAAGGAAGGTCTCATGCGAGTCCGGAGAATGGTATGTAGAGAGCCGGGACGGCTTGTCGGACAGGAAAGACAAACTGGTGTTCTGCCATTTTGCCGGCTATGACTACAAAGAATTCGCCTGCAGCGGGAAGGTGGTCAACTCGTCCCGTGCCCGTATAAGCAATCTTGCGGTGTATCCCGATATCGGACCTCTGGTTGAGATATACGCGCAAGCGGTTCATTCCGAGCGAGATACCTTTGAGCAGTATCTGTCCCTGACGTATTCATACGGGCAGTTTGACAACGGCGCCGCCATTGATAAACTGCACCGCCGGCTCTACAATGGCATGGCAAGCTATTACGGCTATACAGGCGACCCGTTTTCGACCGCTCCCGGCAGTTTGTACCGGAGTTTCAAGAAGAAGGGCATGATATCAAAAGGCCAGTCGGTTGATTCGGTCAACGAAACCAACATGGGCTCTTTCCCAAAGAAGCTGAAGATTCTTTATGCGCTCCTGAGAGTGCTGTACCGCATAGTAGGTTATAAGAACTATGTGCTTCTGCTGCAGTTTGCCAGGAGGATTTCGCTTTACGACATGAATACTTTCCTCCTTGGCAAGGAGTATGAGAACTATAAGTTGAGGTAACATGGTTGTAGGAATCAGCGGATATGTAGGCAACCGCCTCACCGGTATAGGCCGCGTGCTGGTAAACGTCGTCAGGGAGCTGGCGGCTCAGAATCCCGGCGATGTCTATTACATCTTCAAGAACGATGATTACGACGGTTTCGGCCAGCTCGAGGAAGCTGGAAACGTGCATCTTGTAAACACCGGCGTAAGCAAGGAATCGGGGATGAAGAATCTGCTGTGGCATCAGTGGGGTTTCCAGAGAATGCTTAAAAAGTATTCCTGCGACATTGCTTATATCCCCAATTTCTCCCTGCTTCTCTGGAAGGTGGTTCCGACTGTCGTTACTATCCATGACCTCATCGAGTTCAACGTCCCCGGCAAATTCGGCAAGATAAGGATGTTCTACCGCAAGAACATCTGCGACCCCCTGATGGCCGGCAGGAGCGACGCGATACTGACGGTATCCGAGTCGTCCAAGCGGGACATTATCAAATACTTGAATGCCCCCGAGTCCAAGATTACGGTCACTCCCAATGCTTCAGATGACTCCGTCTTCCGCAGGTTCCCGGCAGAGGAATGCCGCGAGTCCGCGGCAAGCTTCGGACTTGGCTACAAGGATTACTTTCTCTTCGTAGGCACCATAGATTACCCCGGCAAGAACATCAAGTCTGTAATCGAAGCCTATGCCGGCCTTAGGAAAGACGGCCTGTTTGCCGATAAGAAACTGGCCATAATAGGTAAGAAGGGATATAACGCCGATGTCATAATGTCCATCGTCGATTCCTGCGGATACAAAGATGATATTGTATTTCTGGGATATGTTCCCGACTCGGATCTGGGCAAGCTGTGCGGCGGTGCCCTTTTGATGATTTATGTGTCTCACTACGAGGGTTTTGGCCTGCCTGTCCTGGAATCCATGTCCTGCGGTACGCCAGCCATCTGCGCCAACACGTCAAGCTTCCCTGAAATTGCCGGTGACCTGGATATGTGCGTGCCCCCCGAAGACGTTGAAGCCATAAAACGCAAAGTAGTTGAATTTGCCGATCCTGTACGGTACCAGGCCTTGTGCGAGGCTTCCTACCAGCGCTCCAGATGCTTCTCATGGGCCGCTTCGGCAAAGATTTACCATAGAGTTTTCGAATCCCTGATATGAGATATCTGAAACTGTTCCTCTGCTTGTGCATCCTGATGATTCCCCTTTCCGCCTGCGGTGCGAGGAAGCTCACGGTGCGCCTTGAGGACTACGGCGATATTTCTACTCCCGAGGCTGCCGGCAGCACCTTCATCAAAGCGCTGAACGATATTTCCGGAAAGAGGCTTCTTCTGCCTCCGGTTCCTATTCGCCTGACCGAGGATTTCACCCTCAGGGGTGGCCGGAACTTCGAGCTGGTAGGAAACCCTGCCGGCGGGCATTTGGAAAGCAAGATTTTCATGTTGCTCGACTGCCAGGATTTTGTGGTGGAAGGAATGTCGTTCTATGGCACCAGGGAGCAGTTTGCCAGTTTCTACGTGATAGGAGACTGCCGCAACTTTGAAGTTCGCGGCTGCTCCTGCGATTCGGAAAGGGACGATGACGGGAACAATACTTTTTACGGCTTCCACATCTGCGGGAGGGCGGATATACCCGATGCCTCTTATGACAATTCGCCCCGCAACTTCAAGATTCACCACAACAATGTCCGGAACACCCGCTACGACGGCATACTCGTCCACGGACACTGTTCCGATTTTACCATTGAGAACAACTCGGTGATTGCTCCCCAGTGCATCGGCATCGAGGTCGAAGGCCGTTTCGGCGACGTACATACTACGACCGTGCATCCATGCCGCAGGGGCGTGGTACGTGACAACTACATAGCTGACTGCGGCGACTGGGGCATACTCCTGATGTGGTCGGACAACATTACCGTCACCCGCAACGAGAGCCGTAATGCCGTCGGTACCTTCCTGTCCATAGGCTGCAACGACTTGAAAGTCACGCGCAATATCCTGGAGGGCACCCAAAAGGGCTTCGAGATTTCGCAAGAATTCTTTGCCGTCGAAAAAGGCATCAACCGCCGTATCAAGGTGCGCAACAACGAGATCACGGGCGTGGCCAGGGCGGATGGCCGCGGGGTAGTGGACATCCGGCATAGCGACAATGTTGACTTCCGCAACAACACGGTAAAACTTATCCATAAGCCACTGAGCAGCGCCGTATCGGTGTGCTCGTCCGTTGGAGTCACCATGGTCGACAACGATTTCCAGACATTGGGGGAGGAACTGCCCGAGACGGTTTCCTTTGCGGACGTCACCGATCCCGAAACCGGAGAACAGGTGCCGGAACTTTCCGTAAAGAGCGTGAGAATAACGCGCAACAAGTTCAAGGGACAGACCGACAAGGTAAAACTGCAGCCAGGACTGTCAAAGGATAATATTACGCTCAGAAATACTTTCGACTGATATGAAAAAGTCTCTAAATGGAACGGTTATAGTAACTTACAGGTGCAATGCACGCTGTACGATGTGCAACCGTTACAAGGCCCCGTCGCGTCCTGAGGACGAAATCAGCGTGGAGACCATAAAAAAACTTCCCCGCATGTATTTCACCAATATCACGGGAGGGGAGCCGTTCATACGCGAAGACCTGAAGGATATCGTACGTGAGCTTTTCAAGCTCTCCGACCGTATCGTTATCAGCACCAATGGCTTTTTCACGGAAAGGATAATCGACCTCTGCAAAGAGTTTCCGCAGGTTGGCATACGTATAAGCATCGAAGGCCTGGAACAGACCAACAATGAAATCCGAGGCCTGGATAATGGCTATCAGCGTGGTTATCAAACTCTTAAGAAACTCCGCGAGATGGGCATGAAGGATGTCGGCTTCGGCATGACCGTTCAGGACAGGAACGCACCTGACCTTGTGCCCCTGTATAAGATAAGCGAGCAGATGGGCATGGAGTTCGCCACTGCAAGTCTCCACAACAGTTTCTATTTTGTGGAATCGAAGAACATAATCCACGACCGTCCTATGGTGGCGCAGAACTTCGAAGATCTGGTGAACGAGCTCCTGAAGTCCAACAGCCCCAAAAAATGGTTCCGCGCCTATTTCAACCACGGCCTGATCAATTATATATACGGTCAGCCCCGACTGCTGCCCTGCGATATGAGCTTCGATACCTTCTTCATCGATCCCTACGGCGATGTGATGCCCTGCAACGGCACCAAGGACAAGCTGGTCATGGGTAACCTCAACCGTCAGACCTGGGACGAGCTGTGGAACTCGCCGGAGGCCGAGAACGTGCGCAAGGCGGTCCGGCACTGTGACCGTCAGTGCTGGATGATAGGCTCGGTAAGCCCGGCCATGCACAAATACATCTGGAATCCAGCCTGGTGGATACTTCGCCACAAGCTCCGTCCCGGGAAGAAGTATTCCATGTACGAGATTCCCGCGGTGCGCGACTACCGTGACGGCCTCGTAACAAAGGAGCAGCTTGACGCCCTTTCCACCTGCGACATGCAGGCTACGGCAAATGACGGACTGAAAAGATGAAAGTAGTAGTTACCGGTACCAGGGGCATCCCCAATATCATGGGAGGGGTTGAAACCCACTGCGAGGAACTGTGCCCCCGCCTGGCGGCATTGGGCGCGGACATTACAGTCGTGCGCCGCGAATCCTACGCCAAGGACAGCCTTACCGAGTGGA
Source organism: uncultured Bacteroidia bacterium (assembly GCA_902766255.1). Classification (GTDB taxonomy): domain Bacteria; phylum Bacteroidota; class Bacteroidia; order Bacteroidales; family UBA932; genus Cryptobacteroides. The sequence goes on along the minus strand of CACXCS010000055.1, from coordinate 6,964 downwards.
ACGGGGTGAAAATCAAAGATATACCTTCCCCCAGGAAGAAGGCGTTCGAGGCCATAGTCCATACCTGGCGCGCCATTAACTATGCTGCTAGGGAAAAAGCCGATACAGTGCATATCAATGCAGTGGGCCCAGCTCTCCTTACCCCATACGCCAAGCTTCGCGGACTGAAGGTGGTGTTCACTCACCACGGTCCGGACTACGACCGCGAAAAGTGGGGACGCGTGGCCAAGGCCATGCTCCGCCTTGGAGAGCGCATGGGAGTGAAATATGCCGACGATGTAATAGTTATATCCGACGTCATCCGTGGTATAATCGAACAGAAGTACGGGCGCACAAGCAGGGTGCACCTCATTCCCAACGGGGTGCCTGCACCTAATATTTGCGACTTCCCCGAGTATTTCAGCGAGCTTGGAATCGAGCCGGGAAAGTATATCCTGGGAATGTGCCGTTTCGTGCCTGAAAAGAGGCTGCACGACCTTGTGGAAGCCTTCCGCTCCGCTCCTGCCGGGTATAAACTGGTACTTGTCGGAGATGCCGATTTTGAAGACGACTACTCCTCCAGGCTCAAGTCAGATGCCAGAGCGGCAGGAGCAGTGCTGACCGGCTTCATTCGCGGGCGCAAACTCCAGGCCCTCCTCAGCCATGCCGCCTTGTATGTGCTGCCCTCGTCCCACGAAGGCCTGCCCATCGCCCTGCTTGAAGCAATGAGCTACGGCCGCAAAGTACTGGTTAGCGATATCCCTGCCAATCTCGAAGTGGGCCTGCCTGCCGCCAACTATTTCCGCTGCGGGGATGTGTCCGATCTTTCCGTGAAACTGCAGCAGCGCCTTTCTGATCCGGCGCAGCCTGTTTATGATATGACCAAGTATGACTGGGACCGGATTGCCCGGCAAGTATTCGAAGTATATGAACACTAAGACATTCTACACAAAGGAATTCTTTTTCCTGAGCGTACCCGTGATGCTGGTGGACCTTGCTATCCATATCGGCATATTTGAATGGATGTTGACCTGGTTCACGTTTACGTCACCCGAGGATTTTGTCTTGACAAGGCCTCGTTCCTTGTATTTCCTTATAGTGGGCTTCATCATCGCGATGGTGCTGGTGCCTGTGAGGCTCCATGACAGGAGTTACAATTGGAAGAAGCAGATTCTCAGCGTAATATACCAGTGCGTGATTACCCTTGGCGTGCTTGCAGCCTCTGTTAATATTCTTTTCTATAGTTTTGCCGGCCATTTCTACCTGTATCAAGGCATCTTTGCTGTCGTGGCTATAAGTATATGGCACCTGGTTTTCCGGGCCATAATCCTTGCTGCCCGCAAAAGAGGGCGCAACAAGGTTCACGTAGTGATCGTAGGCGAGAACGAAAACGCGCATCGCCTTGCCAATATCCTTCAGAATTCTTCGGCCTTTGGAGATTATAAACTGGTCGCAACATTTAACGAGGACCTTCCGGCTATTTTCGAGTACCTTAAGAACAATAAGGTTCACCAGCTCTACTGCAGCCTCAACCCTGCATTGAAAACCGCAACCGTCAATGAGATAATCAGGAACTGCGAGAATCTGTTCATCGACTTCTACTATGTGCCCAATATGGACGGTTATCTGCACCGCTCCATGACATTCAGCGAGCTGGGCCCCATGACCGTGGTCAAGCTCCGCGAGGAGCCCTTGTCATATCCGCTCAATGCAGCGGTCAAGAGGGCGCTGGACATAGTGATCAGCTTTATCTTCCTGATAACAATTTATCCTGTGGTCTGGTGTTTCGTTGCCATCGGTACGAGCCTTTCCTCGCCGGGCCCCATCCTGTTCCGCCAGAAACGAACGGGCTACAAGGGGCGTCCGTTCACCATGTACAAGTTCCGCTCGATGAAGGTCAATTCCGACGCCGACAAGCTGCAGGCCACGGCCGACGATCCCCGCAAGACCAAGTTCGGCGATTTCCTCAGGCGTACGAGCATCGACGAGCTGCCTCAGTTCATCAATGTCCTTAAGGGGGACATGTCGCTCATCGGGCCCCGCCCCCACATGGAGCTCCATACCGAGATGTACACCAAACTCGTTGACGAATACCTTGTGCGTCACATGGTTAAGCCTGGACTCACAGGGTGGGCGCAGGTCAACGGATGCCGCGGTGAAACTAAAACTACCGAGGCCATGGCAGAGCGGGTCCGCTACGATATATGGTACATCGAGCACTGGTCCCTGGGACTGGATATCAGGATATTCTTTAAAACCATTGCTCAGATAGTCGGGGGAGACAAGCAGGCATATTAAAAAGATGGAGAGATTTTTTGAAGTTCTACAGATGGCTGTGGGCCGGAGGGACACGTTGTCGGCGTATCCCGCTTCCCGTGATGAATGGGATGCCCTCTTCGATACTGTAGGCAAGCATAACATGCTGGGAGTCACTTTCCCGGTAATCGACACCCTGCACGACCAGGTGGATGTGCCGCTGGGAGTTTATTCCCGCTGGGCTATGGCTGCGCAGAAGATTGAGCAGAAGAGTTCGGACCAAAGGTCAGCGTGCAAGATACTTTGTCAGAAGTTCCAGGAGAACGGATTCCGGAGCTGCATCCTCAAGGGACAGGCGGCTGCGCGGCTCTATCCCAGGCCGGAGCTCAGGCAGAGCGGGGATATCGATATTTGGCTGGAAGGGGACAGGCAGAAGGTTGTGGATTTCCTCCGTGCACGCTTCCCGGTCAAGAAAGTGGTCTATCATCACTGCGACGTACAGATAATCAAGGGCACCGGCGTGGAGGTCCATTTCACGCCCTCCTGGATGAATAGCAGCATCTCGAATGCACGCCTGCAGCGCTGGTTCTCGGAGCAGTCCGCGGCTCAGTTCTCGAATCTCGACCCGCAATTGGGATTCTGTGTACCGACCCTCCGTTTTGATGCCGTATACATGCTTATCCACATTTACAGGCATGTGCTTGAAGAGGGGATAGGTCTCAGGCAACTCCTTGATTATTACTATCTTCTGCATAGACTCACCGAAGCCGACAGGCAGGCCGCCGTAGAGGAACTGCGTCATCTTAAGCTTCTGCGCTTTGCCGGGGCTGTAATGTTCGTACTTCAGGAGGTGTTCGGCATGCAGGCCGGTGTGATGTACGTTGCCCCCGATAAGAGGTGGGGAGCATTCCTGCTCGACGAGATACTTCGCTCCGGCAATTTCGGACGCTACGACCCGCGTAACTCGCACAAGAAGGGCGAGGGCATAATAGCCCATACTTTCCGCAAGCTAAGGCGCAACCTGCACTTCCTGGGCTATTTCCCGTCGGAGGTGCTCAGCATGCCGTTTTTCATGTGCTGGCAGTATCTGTGGAGACGTAAACACAACTATTTATACAAAGGAAGATGATTATTAGGAGCAAAGCGCCCCTGCGGCTCGGGCTGGCAGGCGGCGGAAGCGACGTTTCACCCTACAGCGATATTTACGGCGGACTGGTATTGAACGCCACTATCAATCTGTACGCTTATTGCACCATCGAAGAGCGCAGCGACGGTCTCATAGCCATCGATTCTTACGATGACGGATGCAAGCTTGAATATCCGGCGTCGCAGGAGTTGCCCGTCGACGGACATGCCGATCTAGTCAAGGGAGTGTACAACAGAGTCATGCGCGACTATCCTTTCAGCCCCAGGGCCTTCAGGATCATTACTTACAACGATGCTCCGGCCGGCTCGGGCCTGGGCACTTCCAGTACCATGGTAGTGTGCATACTCAAAGCTTTCGTGGAATGGCTGTCGCTGCCGATGGGGGATTACGAGATAGCGCGCCTGGCATACGAAATCGAACGGCTCGACCTGGGCCTTTCCGGAGGCAAGCAGGACCAGTACGCCGCTGCTTTCGGCGGATTCAACTTCATCGAATTCCTCCCCGACGACAGGGTGATAGTCAACCCCTTGAAAGTCAAGCGGTGGATTACCGACGAGCTGGAGGCCGGCCTGCTGCTGTACTTCACCGGAAAGTCGCGCAGCAGCGCCCGCATCATTGACGAGCAGCGCAGGAACACCAGCAGCGGCAAGGCGGAAGCCATAGAGGCTATGCACAGGATAAAGCAGAGTGCCGTCGACATGAAAGCCGCAATCCTCAAAGGCGACATGCAGTCTTTCTCTGAAATTCTTGGCAGCAGCTGGGAGCAGAAAAAGAAAATGGCCGAAGGAATCTCCAATCCCGCTATCCAGCACGCGTTCGACGTCGCTATGGCCGCAGGAGCCAGGGCCGGCAAGGTTAGCGGCGCCGGTGGCGGGGGATTCATCATATTCTATGTCGATCCCGCTGACAAGAAACGGGTGGAGGAAGCCCTCAAGTCCCTTGACGGCTTCGTGCTGCCCTTCCTGTTCACCGATGGGGGAGCGCACGGATGGAAAATATACGATACTGATACTGTAAACAAATGAAAGCTGTTCTGGACGATTTGATCGAGCGCTATCCTGCGCTTGAATGCTGCCGCGGGCAAATCAGCGCCGCTGCCGATATACTTGTTGAATCTTATGCATCGGGAGGCAAACTCCTGACCGCAGGCAACGGCGGAAGTGCTGCCGACGCCGAGCACATAGTGGGTGAAATGATGAAGTCGTTCCGCCTTCAGAAAACCCTTCCCGAAGGCTATGCCGAGGCGCTTTACGCCACTGATCCCGAGATGGGCAGCGTACTTCGCAACCATCTGCAGGGTGCTTTGCCGGCAATTGCCCTGGACGGACACATCTCACTCAGCACGGCATATATGAACGACTGCGAGCCTCTCCTGTGTTTTGCCCAGCAGGTCAACGGCTATGGCCGTCCGGGAGATGTGCTTATGGGCATAAGCACTTCGGGCAACAGCCGTAATATCCTGTATGCTGCCGTTGCTGCCAGGGCCCGAGGGATGAAGGTTATAGGACTCACCGGCTCGCGGGACAACAGGCTGGAGAAGTTCTCGGACGTGTGCATCAAGGTGCCAGAGACCGAGACCTTCAAGGTGCAGGAACTGCATCTTCCTGTTTATCATTGTCTTAGCCTTATGGTCGAGAAGCATTTCTACGCTAAGTAATGGAGGTTGTAATCCTGGCGGGAGGTCTTGGGACACGTCTTAGGAGCGTAGTCAGCAGGCTTCCCAAGTGCATGGCCCCGGTGGACGGGAAGCCTTTCCTGTGGTATCTGCTTGAGAACCTGAGGCGGTTTGAGGTGTCGCGGGTAATCTTGAGCGTAGGGTATTTGAAGGAGGCTGTTCAGGACTGGGTCGCCGTGCATGCTTCGGATTATCCCTGGGAGTTTTGCTTTGCCGTAGAGGAAACGCCTCTGGGTACCGGCGGCGGGATAAAGCTGGCTGCGTCGCTCGCACGGGAGTCCGAGATTATAGTTCTTAACGGAGATACGTTCTTTGACGTCGATCTGGATGCTTTGTTGCAAGAGCGACGCCGCTACGGAATGCCTGTTGCCATGGCGCTCAAACCCATGCGCGATTTTGACCGTTACGGAACTGTCGAGCTTGGCGGTGACGGCGCCATTCTGGCCTTCAATGAGAAAAAGTATTGCTCCGGGGGTCTTGTTAACGGAGGCGTGTATGCAATTGAGCTGAACAGTGGATTTTTCGACGCTCTGCCCGACAAGTTTTCATTCGAAACCGGAGTGTTGGAGCCAGGCTGCAGGCAATCCCTCTTGTGCGGCCTGGTTCAGGACGGGTGGTTCATCGATATAGGCATACCGGAGGACTATGCCCGTGCATGTGCTGCTCCCCAGCTTCTGTGTCACCCTCGTTCCCTTGTTCAGACCATTGCCGGTCTCGAGGGCTTCGACACGCTTCTGCTTGACCGTGACGGGGTGATCAACCGTCTCCGCTCCGGAGATTATGTAAAAACTGTGCATGAGTTCGAATGGCTGCCCGGTGTGCTCGATGCCCTGGCCGGTGCAGCATCGAAATTCAAAGGAATATATATCATTACCAATCAAAGGGGAGTAGGCAAGGGCGTTATGAGTGAGGATGATCTACTGCATCTTCATGCCTGGATGTTGGAGCGTATTGAGGCTGCAGGCGGGCGCATTGACGGAATATACGTATGTACGGCCGTTTCCGACTCTGACCCTTGCCGCAAGCCCTCACGCGGCATGTTTGACCGCTTGCTTCAGGACCACCCCGAAACAGACCCCAGAACATGCGTAATGATAGGGGACAGCGAGTCAGATATGCTGTTTGCCCGCAATTGCGGAATCGCCGGATATATTGTTAAATAATTTTTGCTATATTTGTTCCGATGCTAGAAGATATCCAAAGCCGTATAGAGAAGCTCATAGCCCTCTACGAATCCGAGAAGCAGCGGGCCGATGCGCTCGCCGCGCAGCTCGAGGAGAGCCGCGCCCATCTTGCCTCCTCCAAGGAAAAGATAGCCGACCTGGACGGCCAGATCGACAATCTCAAGCTACAGTTCGCTTTCAGCGGAGCAGGTGACCCTGCCCTTGCCAAGGAGCGCATAGCCAAGCTCATACGCGAAATAGACCGTTGTATCAAATTATTGGAGAAGTAACCATGGCACAGAATATCAAGCTCAAGATAGCCGGCATCGAATACCCTATGGTCGCCAATACTCCCGAGATGGAAGAGACCATGCGTACTGCGGCCGATGAGATAAACCGCAAGTTTAACTCCTACGACCTCAAGTACCCCGACAAAACCACCCTCGACAAGCTCATCATAGTTACTCTGAACGAAACGGTCAACCGTATCGCCTGCCAGAAGAAGATGCAGCAGCTGGGTGCCGAGGCCAAGGCCCTCCAGGACAATCTGGACGCCTACCTTGAACAATTGAAATAAGCTTAAGCCGTCAGGCCCAAGAGGAGAAAACATCAAGTTTTTCACTTACCGGGTAAGCTCGGACCGGTGAAGGCAGGCCCGCCTCTGCAGCGGGATCCCCGAAACGGACCGGCCCCCAAATCATTCGAGCCAGACAATTTTCTGACTATTCGGCTGACGGCTTTTTT
>CACXCS010000054.1 GCA_902766255.1 uncultured Bacteroidia bacterium | reverse complement strand
GCACGCCAAACTCAAAAACAGAATTGCCATGATGCTCAAACCTTCTTCTTCCGTCTGGATGCGCTGGTCGTATCTAGCCCTTATCCCCGTGCTGGCGGCCTGTATGTTCGCCTGCAACCCTGCGAAGAACTCCAACAACCAGGCTGCCGACACGCAAGCTGAAACAATTGCCGTTGACGCGCCTGAGACCGTTCCCGAACAGGAAACTGTTCCTTATCAACTTGTTGAAAACAAGCCTGTCTTCGACGGCGGTGACGCAAACAATTTCGCCAAGTGGGTCAACAGCAATTTGAACTATCCCGAGGAAGCTAAAAAGAACAAGATCGAAGGCCGCGTGACCTTGCAGTTCACCGTAGGGGCTGACGGCGTGGTTCGTGATGTAGAGGTCCTGAGGGGTGCGGGCGAGCTTCTGGATGCCGAGGCCGTAAAGGTGGTGTCGGCATCGCCCAAATGGGAGCCTGGCACGCAGGACGGCAAGCCCGTTCCCGTCCAATTCGTATTTCCAATCATCTTCAAGATTAAATGAGAAGGGCGGCGCTGACGACGCCAAAAAGCATAGAATATCTCAATGGCGAACTATTAATGGAAAGGTAGTTGCGGAGATTGGCCGGGAGTCTGCGCTCCATTACATTCGACAGGGTAAGTTCTTCCACGGAATTGACTCCAAGGTCTTTTCCGTGGAAGATTTGTTGGAGGCTTTTATTTGCGCTTTTTGAAAAAAGCCGTAAATATGCATAGAATTATTGACTATGAAAGAGTATTACAATTCTCCTTCTCTAAACGAGATTTTTGTTAACACTGTGTCTGTGTTCAATTCCAGCCCGGTAAGCGGCATCAGTTGTTTTTGTGATGTAAATTGCTTATAATTGGAATCACATTAAAACTGATACGAAATGAAGTACTTGAGAGTTGTCCTGCTTGCGTTGGTCGCTTCAACCTTTTTGCTTACGCCCGTAAAGGCGGCAAACATTTACAACCGCTACGGAATGGTACTGCTCAAGGAGAGCGATGGCAGCTACACTATAAAAGACGCCAAGGCTTATGAGGCGCTGACAGGCGATCCGTACCGGCTCCCCAAGGCACTCGTGCCATACGACGCAAAAGTGCCGGCATACAGTAAGACCGCTATGGAAACAGTTGTTCCCGAAACCATAGTGTACAAGAAAAGCGTTACCGGTGATGATCTTCCCATGATGCTATACAGATCGGGACGGAGCAACTCGCCCGTTGTGTTTCTTATCCATGGAGGAGGTTGGGTATCAGGAAGTTACAAAGGCGCTGCCGCTTTTTGCAAAACCCTTGCGGGCAAGTACGGAGTCACCGTCGTGAGTATCGAGTACTCTTTTGCCAATGCCCCCGGGGTGCGCCTGGAGGACACTGTCGATGACTGTTATGATGCAGTGGAATATGTACTCTCCCGGGCTCTGGAGTTCGGTATCGACCCCGAACGTGTAGGGTTTGTAGGAAGTTCCGCCGGCGGGCACCTTTCGGCCTGCTGCGCCATGCATTTCCCTCAGACCAAGGCCTATGCCGGCTGGTACGGGGCGTATGACCTGCAATACACGATGAACAATTACGCTCCCGAGTCCAACGTCAAGAAGCATCAGCGCTACGACGTGTTCCTGAACGGATGGGAGCCGGATTACATCGACAGCTTCTCGCCCATTAAAATAGCAGAGTCCAAGAGCGGCCTGTCTTACAAGGTGATACTGTTCACGGGCACCGCCGACATTACAATCGGCCCTGACAATGCACCCCGCTACCGCGAGGCCCTCGCCGGGGCAGGAATCAAGAATATCAAGGTGGTGACGTACAAGAATGTCACCCACACCATAGGCAAATCCTATGCTGCCGCAGACATGTATTCAAGAAGCCTGCGCCTGTTTGCAAAGGCCCTTTAGGACTCATTTTGGAGAACAGAAAAAAATGTCCTAGATTTGCGTAAGCGGTCATGTAACCTCGCGCACTCGTGACTATATTTCTCGGAACGAAAACAATTATAATCATACCGATATGAAACGCCTTTCATTGTTGCTTATCCCCTTTGTGCTGACTACGCTTGTATCGTGCGGAAACGCCCGCTACACAAGTTCCGGCACCAAACTGGCCGACATTCAGGAATTCGCATTTCTCAAACCTTGTTCATATATGGTGCTGTATGACACCGACGACCGCTCTTTCAGCCACAAAAACTCAGACATAGCCACCGGTCTGATCACCAGCATCATCAACTCCGAGCGTTTCCCTTTCACCGAGGTAATGGAGGCTGACTATCAAGGCGAAGACAGCGACGCTATGGAATGGGCTTGGAACCTGACCAACATAAAGCAGAAGAGCCAGGTCGATCGTATGCGCATCCCCAAGTCAATATTAAAACGCCTGGACGGAGTCGATAACCGCTATGGCATTTTTATCTATTCTCTCGGGTACACCACCACACAAGAAGCATACGACAAGGAAAGGATTAGCAAGGCAGCCAGCAAAGTTATCGACGCTGCCGCAGAAGAGCTCATCGGAATCAGCGGGCTCACCAATCCGTCACAAATCTACACACCAAACGATCCGTACGGCAACGAGATGATCTGCATAGTCATAGATAAACAAGAGCAGCGTATCATCTATTTCAACAAGCAGAATCCAACGTTCGCGTCGCATCCTAAGGATGACGGAGATGTGAGCAAACTCTTGCACAAGCTTTTAAAAGACTTTATCCGTTAATCTTTTCTGGTTTACCATCTGGCAGCAAGAGAACCCGGTCAAGAATCTTTCTTCTGACCAGATTCGGAAGTTTTATACCGGGAGATTACGAATTGGAAGGAAGTCGGCGCCGATTATTGGTAATTCTAGTCTAAACGTGGTTAGGGAATCAACGGTTCAACTCTTTCAAATATGAAATGAAAAGATTATTCTATATAATTTTGATGGAGATGTCCGTGTTTACATGACATCTCCATCAAATAAATAAAGGCGAATTATTGGCTATTCTGCATCGCAGACCAGACGGACGGACTTTCCTCTGCTGCGTCTGTCCTCATAGTAGCGGTATCCCTCCGTTCCGGTGGTGTTGTTGAAACCGCCAGTGTCACTGAACCAAACATAGTAAGCGCACTGGTTTCCCTGATCCATGTAGGTGCTGAATGATGACGTCCAGTAATAGCCCGAGTCCGAGTATTCAGGGCTGGGGTTATCGACATTGGTGACAACACTCCCACTGCGCTGGCCTGCCGCAGGCAGGAAGACGGCACCGGCCAGGGCCATATTATCCCATTGATCCTTGGTATAGATGTTGGTGCTGTATCTATCGGGCAGTCCGGGCGTAAACGAGTATCCGTCGGGCAGGATCCATCCGTCGGGCAGCAGCACCAATCCACAGGTGGCCAGGCCGTTGTCGTGGGTAATGGTCGCAAAACCCATCTTCGACCGGGCATTATCGCGGGTATTGATCAGGTAGAACCACTCGGCGTTGCTCAGCGTGCGCCAGCCGGTCATCCCTGTCGGATTGTACACGAGATCGACGTTGCCCCATTCATTGTTGCCCGCGAGGTTGACATTCTCGGTATAGAAACTGGTCTCCGCATTGGGGGCCACACCGTTGAGACCGGTCGCGCCCCAGCAGAAGAGGTCAATACGACCTTCTGTCGCGGTGGGATTGTTGTTGTTAGCCGCATTGCCGACATATTCCCACGCATTGGCATACATCCTCCATTCTCCGTAACT
>CACXCS010000053.1 GCA_902766255.1 uncultured Bacteroidia bacterium | reverse complement strand
ATATGCCTCGGGGCCCTCCTTGACAGGAACTTCATGAGCGTCCATGGTGCCCAGGCGCGAAGCCCTCTGTATCCTGTCAAGAGTGGCGGCAACAGCCCTGAAAAAGCCGAGTTCGCGCACGGCCTGGCGGAAAAACAGATAATTGGGAGGAGTGAAGAACTGGTGCCCGAGCTGCCTTCCTACAGCCCCGGACAGCTTTTCTACGAAATTAGTACTGTCGGAAACTGCAACTTCCTGCTGACGGGCAGGGCAAGATCCAAGCATAAGGTCCCTGTCCTGGGAGCGCAAGGGAAACGCCGCCAGCAACAACACGACGGCTGCTAACAGGCGTCGTTTCATTTGAACTCATTCGGAAGTTGTATGGGTTTGGCGTCGGACGGAATCTCAAAGCTGAACTGAGGGTCGTCCACATCCACCTTGACGGAAGAATAAAGGGTCCTCACAACGGAGGAATCGCGGCCCGTACTATAAGAAATATCGGTTATCCTGAGAGGCAGGGTAAAACGCCCGAAGCGCTGATAACCAGAAAGATACTTCTTGCTTACAAGCTTCCCGTCCGGGGCCGTATAGGCGCAGTAGATGGGAAGATAGTCCTCATATACGATGTCCACCACGGGCCTGGCGGAATCTGCGGGCTTGAATGTTTTTTTAATCAGCCCGTCCTCTTTTGAAGTGGACGCAGCCTTGTATCCGAAGGCCCCGAGGCCAAGGTCGTCGATACGCCCGCTCATGAAGAGCCAGATAAGGTCGGAGCTGGAAGCGAGCGTAGGATCTATCTGGGAGAAAACTCCGTTTGACGAGGGGTCGTAAAACTTCATTTCGCCCTTGGGATTGGTGATCACGTAATAGGTCCTGGGGGTTCGGAACAAAGTCACCAAGCGTCCATTGCTGTTGCAATAGACGCTTTTGGTGACTGTTGTCATTTTGCCGTTAACCACCGTTTTAACCTGCACGTCGGCGCTGACTTTCCTTTGGGCCGGCAGCGGCAAAGACGTGGCGGCCAACAGCAAAAAGACCGCTGGTAGCTTAATTCTCAAGGCTTATGCCCACATGAAGAACTTACGGTTGTTGATATAACGGCTGATATTGTTGTCAATTGTGCCGATAATCAACATAACCAGGTCGACAGTAGGGACGATACCGAAAATACCGCCGAATGTGAAGGTGTAGATCGCCCACATCGCAGGTGCGGTGCCCATGTAGTGACGGTGAACACCGAATCCGCCAAGCAGAAGGTTGAGAACGAGCGCTACGGCGGGCTGAACCTCCTTCTGGCTTACGGTAGGAAGGTTGGCGGCCACGGGGACGGCCTCGGCAATGTCAAGGACAAATACTTCCTCGGCGTTCTCGATGAGAGCGTCAATAGCACTGTCGTCAACTTTGTAGTTGGCGGCGTTTGCAGCGATGGCCATGCCAAATACGGCTGCAAGAATAAGAACTAATTTTTTCATAAAACAAAAGTGTTGGTGTTGATAATTATTTCAAAATAGCGTCGGCAAGGGCGTCCAGGGCGGGGAAATCCTCCCTGCGCATGCGGCTGCGTATGGTAGCGACGGGCTCTACCACCTCTATATCCTTCATCGTACCGAGCATCTCTTTCATAACGCGCGCGGCGCAAGGTGCCCAGGTGCCGTTTTCCAAGAGGCCTGCGCGGCGGCGGCACCAGCCCTTTATCTGCAGGCGGTGAAGGAATTCATACATTGGTGTGAACAGACCCCCATCGTAGGAAGCAGCTGCACAGATAAGATTGGGATAGCGGAAGGCATCCTCGACGTTTTCGGCTATGTCGGTACGGCTCAGGTCGCTCACCACAACCTTGGGTGCGCCTTTGGTACGAAGGATCTGGGCAAGCATCTGGGCCGCCTCCATGGTGCCTCCGTGTATTGACGCCACGGCGATGAAGATGCCGGGAGTTTCGGGCTCGTAGCGGCTCCAGGTATCGTAGAGGGACACATATTCCTGCAGGTTCTCCTCCAGCATTGGGCCGTGAAGAGGACGTATGGCCTTGACGGGCAGAGCGGATACTTTTTTAAGCAGCTGCTGCACCTGTACGCCATATTTGCCAACGATGTTGAAGTAGTAACGCCTGGCCTCGCAAGCCCAGTCGTCGTCCTCGGTGCCGTAAAAGCCGCAATTCTGCAAGGCACCGAACTTGCCGAATGCATCCGCGCTGTAGAGGACACCGTCGGCGGTGTCGAAACTAACTATCACCTCGGGCCAGTGCACCATTGGGGCCGCGATAAAGCGGAGGCTGCGGCCTCCCAGGTCCAGTTCGTCACCCTCTTTGACTGCGAGGGTTCGGCCCTCGAGAGCTATACCGGGAAAGAACTGGGGGAGCATCTTGAGAGCCTGGGCGCTGGCCACCAGTTTAAGCCCCTGGAAACGCTCAAGAGCCCACGAAACAAGTGCCGAATGGTCGGGCTCCATGTGGTGAACTACCAGATAATCAGGCTCTTTGCCGTCGAGAGCCTGAAGCAGGCTGGACTTCCATTCCTCGGCCTTGCGGACATCGGAGGTATCAAGAACGGCCGTTTTGCCATCCTTGATGATGTAAGAGTTGTAGGATATACCTTCGGGAACTATATACTGGCTCTCGAACAGGTCGAGATCCAGGTCATCGGAACCGATGTAGAATACTCTGTCGTTTAGTTGTTTTACCATATATTCGTACAAATATACGGAAAAAAAACAAATAACAACCCTGAACGTACTTAAGGATTGATAAGTAATAGTTTTATAGCGTCCCGGAACCGTCTGCTACCACGTTGTCGTGAGTGGCGGGAGGAATAGGACCGGAGGTCCACAGTTCCGGGACGCTATAAAATTATGCAGCGTCAGGATGGTATTCCAGAATGTCGCCGGGCTGGCATTCCAGGGCCTTGCACAGGTTCTCCAGGGTAGACAGCCTGATGGCTTTGGCCTTTCCGGTTTTGAGTATGGACAAGTTGGCCTCCGTGATGCCGGTCTTTGCGGCCAGCTCACGGGAGGTCATCTTGCGAAGGATGAGTTTATCGATATTAACTACGATAGCCATGTCTCTACTCCTCCTTTTGGCTCTGCTCTTCGGCCTTGGGCTCTCCCTTCAGGTAGTTGGGGAGCTCCATTCCGGCCATCTTGAACAGATCCTGGAGAGGGGGTACGGACTGCATCAGGCCGGACACGAAATTGGCTGTGGCTGTTTTGCCGTTCTCGCCTTTTCCGCCGTCCCAAACGGTTACCTTGTCGATGTTTATGCCCTTGACAGCCTCTACCTGGGTCTTGACCAGGTCGGGCAGTTTGTCTGCAATCATCATCAGGACGGCCTTCTGGGCATCGCCCTCGGCAGCGCCTACCAGCTGCTGGAAACCGGTTGCCTGCTTGGTCAGGATTTCCAGAACACCGCGGGCCTGGGCATCCATCTTGGCATAGATGGCATCGGCTTCACCTTTGGCCTTGCGGCGGATCTGCTCGGCCTGGGCCTCGGCGTCGATAATGGCTTTCTCTTTTTCAATCTGGGCGGGGACCACCACGTTGGCTTTACGGGTAGCCTCTTCGCGCTCGGCACGGGCAAGCTCGGCGTCGCGCTCGCTCTTGTAGGCCTCCTCGAGGGCCTTTGCGGCCTGAACCTTCTCGGCAGCCACGGCAACGCGGGCGGCCTCGGCCTCCTTCTCGCGACGGGCGGCATCGGAATTTGCGATGGCTATCTTGGCGCTGTTCTCGCCCTGTACGGCAAGCGCATTGGCATCGGCGGTCTTGATTCGGGTGTCACGGGTGGTTTCGGCGATACGGATATCCTTGTCCCTGTCGGCCTCGGCCTTACCGATCTCACCGTAGCGGTTCTGCTCGGCCACGCTCTTCTTGGCATCGTTGATTGCCTTTGCGGCAGCCTCTTTACCAAGGGCCTCGATGTATCCGGATTCATCACGTATATCGGTGACGTTCACGTTGATAAGTTTAAGGCCTATTTTGCGGAGCTCGGCCTCCACGTTGGTGGAGACGTTGGCCAGAAACTTGTCGCGGTCGGCATTGATTTCCTCGATGTCCATGGTGGCGATGACCAGACGGAGCTGGCCGAAGAGGATATCAGTGGCAATGTTGCGGATGTCCTCGATTGATAGTCCGAGCAGACGCTCGGCGGCGTTGGTCATGCTGTCGGGGTCGGTGCTGATACCTACGGTGAAGCGGCAGGGGACGTCGACGCGGATGTTCTGCTTACTCAGGGCGTTGGTAAGGTTGCACTCGATGGAGATGGGGGTAAGGTCAAGGAAAGAGTAGCTTTGGAAAACTGGCCAGATGAAGGAGGCTCCGCCGTGGATACACTTGGCGGATGCGTTGCGGCCGGTCTTACCGTAAATGACCAGGATCTTGTCGGAGGGGCAGCGCTTGTAGCGCGCAAGGATGGCGGCAAAGGTCACAAACAGGACCACCACCAGGATAAGAACGAGAGAAAGGGTCATAAGTGAGTTATTTTTATATGATTAATGTTTCAAGAGGTTCTACCAGGAGGGTGGTTGCGCCCAGCACTTCCACGACCTTGACGGATGCTCCTGTGGGCAGGGCGGGGCCGTCGGTCTGGGCCTCGTACTCACGCACGGAATTGTTGATGTTGATCTGCACTTTGCCTGCGCCGGAGCGCTCACCGGGAATACGGAGGTAGACTTTGCCCTCACATCCGACTGCTTGCTTGTACACATCGATATTGCCCGCCTGCTGCATTCCGCTGAGCCATTTGAACAGCATCATCACTGCAAACACCAGGGCCACGCCGATGATAATGGAGACGACCATCAGAAGTGTGGTGGACTTGATACTGCTCTCAAGCAGTATGGCGGACCAGCCGAAGCCGAGGAAGAAGTTGACGAAGTTGCGGAAGGTCAGAAGGCCCATGCCGCTGCCGTGTGCGGCACCGGCATCGATGGGGGTAGAGGCGTCCTGGGGAAGGTTGCCCAGACCGCCGTCGGGAACATCTACGTCAGAGTTGATGTCAAAGTCGGAACCGCCGTCGGCACCGAGGAAGGTCATCACGCTCTGGATAATGAAGATAAGCGAGGCGGAGAGTGTTATTGCCCACAGCACCCGCATCATTACATTAAGGGAATTCCACCATTCAACCATATCAATTTACATTTTAGTTTCTGCAAATATAGTAAACATTTATTGAAAAACAATAAATAATTATAAAATTTTCAAAAATTTTTATTGCTCAACTCTATTTAGCTTGTCTCATGGCGGGCCGCTTTAGGTCTTAAAACTTCGCTTCGCTCATCCCTCCCACTGCGCTGCGCTTGCGGGCCCCTCCCGTTCACATGGCCACGGGCGGCCATGGTTTTAAGACCTAAAGCGGCCCGCCATGAGACGGTCAAAATCACCGGACTTCAATCACGTCACCGTGGTCGCGGGCGACGGCGGCTTTCCAGCGGTCGTTATAGCCTGGCTGCTGAAGACCGTCGGGGATGCCTGTAGAATACTGTGAGTGCAGGAAATTGCCGTCGGCGTCCTGGGCCTTCACATTTCCGTCGATAAACTTGACCGTCAGCATCTCCTCCAGCGCCACCCAGCGGTTGAACTGCTCCATGGCTGTGTTCACCGAAAAGCGGGTCACCTCTTTTACCACCTTGCGAACCGCGCCCTTGCGACCCTTGCGGGCTTCATAAATCTTGAGCAGACGCGCATCAAGAGCAGGCACCGCCTCGTTTATCATGGCGTTCTCGAACAGGTCGGCCGCTTCGCGCACCACGGGTTCCATTGCATCGTACATACGATAGCAAGAATTGGTGACGCGGTTGCAGATCCAGAACTGAGAGGTAGGACTGTAGTGCAGCAGGTCTCCGTTCCCTTCGCGAACGCACTCGGGAACCTCTTTAGTGTTTGCATAAATGGGCGTAAGATAAGAAGTTGCAGCATCATCGCAACCAAACCATACAAGGGCTCCCAGCACGTCGGGCAGCCAGGCCCTGGCCTGCGCCACGAACCAGAATCCCGTCTGCTGGGTGGCAATTGCACGCTCATTCATGTATGTCTTATCCTCCCACTTGAAGTTCATCGGCCTCCATCGGTAAGGGCATGCATTACCTCCTGCACCTATATCTACGCGCATATCCATAGGAGTACCTTCGTAGTGGTCGCGCATCACGTCGGCAACATCCTTCACACCAATCTTACGGGACGGCTTGACAAACAAGGGCATCTCGCCCTGCAGGTCGTAGCCCATAGCGTACTCCAGCCAGTCAGAAGCGGGACGGGAGACTTCCTCACCTTCCTGCTCATAGGTAAAGACTCCGTCGCATAGGATGTTGAAAGCCGACCATGCACGGGCATCGCAACCGCGGGCACCACCGAAATCCAGAGGGTTGTAGGCATCGCGGAAACTGAACTCCTCGTCCGGACCGCTGTACCATCCCTTAGAGCGGGCGAATTCAGCCACGTCGGGGGCGTACATGCAGTTTTCGGGATCATTCCAGGGAAAGCGCGTAATACGACACTGGTTGGCGTGCGAGCAGATATAGCCGTCGGGGATGCGGCGGGCGACCCACACAATACCTTTCTGGTCGGAACCCTTGCCCACAAGGTCCATTATCCAAGCCTCGGCGGGATCGGCGATACTGAAGGTTTCGCCCTCGGAGGGGTAGCCGTATTCATTTGCCAGATCCACTATGGTCTGGATGGCCTCACGGGCGGTACGGGCACGCTGAAGCGTAATGTAAATCAGTGAACCATAATCCATTACGCCATTGGTATCAACCTGCTCCTCGCGGCCGCCCCATGTGGTTTCGCCTATGATCAGCTGATGCTCGTTCATGTTGCCAACGGTCTGGAAAGTGCTTGCAATCTGGGCAATGGAGCCGAGGGGCTTGTTGCTGTCCCAGTCGCGTATGGCCAGCATACTGCCAGCCGGCCACTTGGCCGCCTTACGGAAGTACAACTCGCCGAACAACCAGTGGGAGTCGGCGGCGTAGGAGACCATGGAAGAGCCGTCTGCACTGGCTCCGGGAGTGACGATCACGTTGGTGCAGGCAAGGGCCCGCTGCGACAGTGCCGCAGTCGCTGCGGCAAGCGCCAGAATTAAAAGGATACGTTTCATGGTTACAGATATTTTGGAGGGGCAAGAGGCGGACACTTGAGCGGAGCCTTGGCGGATGCCGCCCTGACTGCCGACTGGGACGCCTTGTCCCTTACAGGATCGATGGTAACATCATTGGCAAAGAACGAGGAAAGCGAGAAGGCAGAGCCCGACAGCTCCATTATCCTCTTGACTATCAGCTCTCTCTGCCAGGCCGAGAAGTACTGGCGGTTGTCAATCATGCAACTTATTTTCTCGCTGCGCCAGCGGTTCAAAACCATCAGGCCGCCGCCCTGGAAACGTCCGATGCGGCCATAACGTGCATCATTTGCTATAAGGGCGCTGAGGTTGTCGAGCATATCCGCCTGCCAGGGAACGTTGGCATAGGTGCCCGAGATATTAAGTCCGTAAGGCACGCTCCAACTATGCTCGGACAGGGTCGTGCCTGTCGAATATGACGTGCCTTCCCAGTATTCGTCCAGAAAGCGTCCGAAGCCATGCCCGCCGAACTCGTGAAGGAAGGTGTTGCGCCAGTCGCCGACATAGTGCCCCAGCTCGGCTAATTCGGCTGAAGTTGTGTAATGGGCTCCCGACTGAGTCTCATCGTCGTTGGCCACGATGCTCGGAAAACTCCACTCCAGAGAAGCACCGTCCCCGGTATGAGGAACATGCGCCACGCAGCGGCCGGTGGACGTCACGGCACATCTCCCGCCGTAACGGTTGTCATTGATTATCAAGGCCACAGGGACCTGGTCGATGGTTAACTGCCCGCTGATTATTTCGGGACAGCGGGCACTCACGTAACCCCATACTTTGTCAAAGTCTGACTCCATATCGTCGTACGAGGAACTTCCCCACCTTGCCCCGAAACGGGTATCACGCCTGGTAGTTATGACGCCGTTGCCGTTTGTAACCGACGCCCCCGACTCGTTGGACACGGCTTTCATAAGGTACACGTTGAAGTAATCCTTATAGGTTTTATACGGCTCGGTGGCGAACAATGTCTCTACCGCACTGCTTGCCAGCGTAACGAACTTGTCCTGCTCTGATGCTGTGAAACCCTCGGCAACGACGGCCAGACAAACCGGCTTTGCCCCCCTGCTGTGCTCCATGTACTTGATGACCGAAGGGTCGGTATCTCCGAAACTGCCGCTCAAGGTCACCGTTCCCAAGTCTGTTACGCGTGAACGGTTCAAGGGAAGGGTCTTGTCGGAGTAACGGCCGATGACCTTGCCGGAAGAGTTGAGGAAAAGCAGGGAGAAACCTTCTGATTGACAGGGGATTGTAGCAAAGTAATAGTCAGCCCCGCTTTCAAATGTGCCCTGCAGTTCCACAGAATTGTACTGACCGTATTCCAGCGGCAGGAACCAGACTTTGGTGTTGTAACTGAACTCTCCCCCTTCAGAAATGTTGGCTATACAGTCGCCCGCTATGGTGCCGCTGGCAATCAGCTTGACCTTGCGCACCTGCGCCGCCGCACTGCCGATGATACGGAATCGCAGTAAAGATACGGCATTGCGGAAGGTGATATTGGGAGCCATGCTGGTACCTATCGTTGCGAAAGACCTCAGGAGTCCCCTCTCCACTCCCCCTTTGACTGCGGTCTGTACAGGAGGGACTACAAGGCCGAAAGTATAGCCGTCAGAAGTACTGTAGCTGTAACCCTTGACCTTGTCGGCAGGATACACGGCGCCGTAACGGGCGCTAGAGACAGGTTTCCAGGAATGACATGAGAACTCGGCCACGACGCTTCCGCCATCAGACGTTGTGAAGGTGTTGTAATATACGGAACTGCCGGCATTTGCAAGGACAGTGATGGCGTCGCCGCTGTTCCATACCACGTCGGCATGTGTCTGGGCGGAGTTCAT
This sequence comes from uncultured Bacteroidia bacterium, assembly GCA_902766255.1. Lineage (GTDB taxonomy): Bacteria > Bacteroidota > Bacteroidia > Bacteroidales > UBA932 > Cryptobacteroides. Next base: position 3,638 of record CACXCS010000053.1, on the reverse strand, counting down.
ATCAAGCGACGTGCGGGTGGAACTGCCCTCGAAGGAGGCGCTCACGGTAAAAAACTCACCCTGGACCTCCGGAGCCTCCGGTTCGATTTCCTTTGTGGTACAGGCGGCCATGGCTGCCACGGCCAGCACTGCTGCAAAAAGACGCTTCCTCATGGCTACGGAATTAAAAAATCAGGATCGAATTCATCTACATCGTAGCCCTCGTTGCTTGCAATAAGCAATACTGAGGCCGGGAAGACCGGCTCCTCGGTCATCTCGGGGGGAAAGTATCGTTTCATATCGAGTGATATTTGACAAGTCCGTTGATGGGCTCTTTCTCAAAGCCGCTGATGCGTATGCCGTATGCTGCGCAAAGGGGCTCCAGTATTTCCTTGCAGGCAGCTCCGAGGCCTCCGACCACACCCACAGGGTAGCTGCTCACCGGATAGCTAAGCAGGGACCGGGTGATGAACGAGCGGAAATTGTTGTCCACCAGCTCTTTAATGTAAGGATTGGAGTAGTGGGACAGGATAAAGGGAGCCAGGCTTCCAAGATACCCGGCCGGCGATGCGCTCCGATAAACCGAGGCCACGATTCCGGAGTAGCTGGCATCGAATTTAGACGCGAAGTCGTCGGCCACTTCCCGAGGCACACGGTTCTTTATAAGGTCGGCAAGGAACTGTTTGCCCAGGGCGGCGCCTCCGCCCTCGTCGCCGAGGATATATCCGCCCGAACGCACTTTGAAACTAACAGCGCTGCCGTCCCACCGGCAGGCGTTGGATCCCGTTCCAAGTATGGCGACGATTCCGGGATTCCGGCCGCAAACGGCACGGGCGGCAGCTACCAGGTCATCGCAGATTTCGATTTCCCTGACCTGGCAGAGCTTCCTGATGTGCCCGGAAAGGCTTTTCCTCACCTCAGGAGTGACGATTCCTGCGGTATACAGGTAGAAGCCGTCGATGCTTTCGGCGCCCACGGCTGCGAGACCCCGGGACAGTACGCCGAGGTTGTGCTCTTCGCCGGAAGTGGATACGTTCATGCCCGGGAGAAGCATCATGCGCTGCTCTCCGCCGTCCAAGATGCGCCAGTCGCTTTTGGTAGCTCCTGCTTCTACTATTATTTTCATGCTTTGCTTGTGCCGTAATTTTCTATGGCAGCCCGCACTCCTCCGTGCTTCAAAAGCAGCTCGCGGGCATGGGAGTAAGACGTTATGCCGGTGGCCTCCATTATCATGCGGGTGCCTCGGTCGACGAGCTTGGAGTTGGAAAGCTGCATATCCACCATCTTGCTGCCGCGAACATGCCCGAGGCGTATCATAACGGTGGTAGATATCATGTTGAGTATCAATTTGGTAGCGGTGCCGGCCTTCATCCTGGTGCTGCCCGTCACGAACTCGGGGCCTACGACGGCCACCACCGGCAGTTCTGCGGCGAGCTCCAGGGGGGAGCCTCCGTTGCAGGTGATGCAGCCGGTCAGAAGACCGTGCGTACGGGCATCGTTTACTGCGCCGAGCACGTAAGGGGTAGTACCTGAAGCAGCTATGCCGATTACAGTGTCGTCGGGAGCAGGATTGTATTGGAGTATGTCTTTCCAGCCCTGGGTAGTGTTGTCTTCGGCTCCCTCGACTGCTGTGCGAATGGCACCGTCGCCGCCGGCGATCAAGCCGATGAACTTATCGCGGACGCCATAAGTAGGGGCGATTTCCGATGCGTCCACCACACCCAGACGGCCACTGGTACCGGCCCCGATGTAGAACACCCTGCCGCCGCGGCCCATCCGTTCAACGATGCCGTCAACAAGTTTTTCTATTTGGGGAATGCTGTTCCGGACAACTCTCGTAAGCACTCGGTCTTCGTTGTTGATGCCTTTCAGAAGAGCCAGCGTGCTCATGTCCTCCAAATTGGAGTAGCGCGAGTCCTGTTCGGTCGAGAGCATCAGACTTCGGGGGCGGCTGCGAACTGGCGGAGGAAGCGCATGTCGTTTTCGAAGTAGTGGCGCAGGTCATTGACCCTCCACTTGAGCATAGCGATGCGCTCGAGACCCATTCCGAAGGCGAAACCGCTGTAGCGCTTGGAGTCTATACCGCTGGCCTCCAGCACGTTGGGATCAACCATGCCGCAGCCGAGTATCTCCAGCCAGCCGGTGCCCTTGCAGATATTGCAGCCCTTGCCGTGGCAGATGTTGCAGCTCACGTCCACCTCGGCCGACGGCTCGGTGAAAGGGAAGTAGCTGGGACGCATGCGTATTTCGGTATCGGGGCCGAACATTTCGCGGGCAAAGAGAAGGATGGCCTGCTTGAGGTCGGCGAAAGTTACATTCTCGTCGATGTAGAGCCCTTCGACCTGATGGAAGATGCAGTGGGCGCGGGCGCTTATGGCCTCGTTGCGGAAAACGCGGCCGGGGCATATCACGCGGATGGGGACGGGCATTCTTTCCATCGTACGCACCTGGACGCTGGATGTGTGGGTGCGGAGCAGCAGAGGGTTAAGGTGCCCTGCCGACACGAAGAAGGTGTCCTGCATGTCGCGCGCCGGGTGGTTGGGAGGGAAGTTAAGGGCCTCGAACACATGGTAGTCATCCTCGATTTCAGGGCCCTCGGCCACATCGTAGCCAAATTTGCGGAAGATATCAACTATCTCCTGGCGGACTATGCTGACGGGATGGCGGCTGCCGAGTTCCATAGGGTCGCCCGGCATGGTGAGGTCAAGCTGGGGCCCCTCCTTTGACGCCTCGGACGAGGCACCGGCTCTGAGCTCGTCAATGCGGGCCTGGGCCTTTTGCTTAAGTTCGTTGAGTATCTTGCCGAACTGGGCCTTCTGGGACCGGTCGATGTTGCGGAATTCTTCAAACAGGGCGGTGATTTCGCCTTTCTTGCCGAGCAGGCGTACGCGAGCCTCCTCAACTTCCTTCTGAGTTTTGCATTTAAGCTCCGCGAGCGAAGCCGCAATGCGGTCGATATCTTCTTGTTTCATAATTTCTTATATGACGGTGTGATAGCCTCCTGCCGGGCTATTTGTTCTTTTTGGCGGCTCGTTTGTCGCGGGCTTTTTTATCGCGCTGCGCGCCGAGTTTCAGGTACTTGTTCCACTGATCCTCGTTGAAGACCTTGTGCATCGACTGGTAGATCTGTTCCATCCACTTGTCCTGGGCGTCATAGAACAGGTCCGAGTTGGAAACCTTGGACGCCGACAGCATGGCCAGCTCGGCCTGGAGGGCATTGTAATCGTGGGTAAGTATGCTGTCTACATAGAATGTCTGCCAGCCCTCCAGTTCCAGGGACTCGGTAAGCTTGTCCACCTGGGCCTGGATTGCCTCGTACATTTCCTTCTCCCGCTGCTCGGGCGTTTTGGGCTCCTGCGCTTTTGAAAGCACAGTTCCGGCCACACACAGCATCAAAATGAGGATAATCTTTTTCATATAGATTACAAAGTTAAAAAGAAAATGTTAAAAAGGTCCCTATTTCCGGGCAAATAAAGGAAAAGAAAGTCCATAAACTCAAAAAAAATTTGGTGATTCAAAAAAACTTCTTACATTTGCAGTCCCAACGCGGAAATAGCTCAGTTGGTAGAGCGCAACCTTGCCAAGGTTGAGGTCGCGGGTCCGAGCCCCGTTTTCCGCTCAAAACGAAACGCCAGCCCTTCGGGGTTGGCGTTTTTTGT
>CACXCS010000052.1 GCA_902766255.1 uncultured Bacteroidia bacterium | reverse complement strand
TTTTCGGCGGTCACATCATACAGGTCCAGGAAGGCCTGACCTGCGCTGGCGGCCTCGAGCATCATGGTCTTGCCCTGATTCCACTCGTATTTAGATGCCTGTTTATCAAGGTAATATGTTGGAGGGAACCACGCCAGGGGAGCATCTTCAGGGCGGCATTGAGCCACCAGGAAGGCCGCAGCGCCGCGGGCGATCGCCAGAGCCTCATCTTTCAGCTCGGGCAGGATCTGCGACACCAGGCACTCGTTGCGCACAGTCGCGCTGATTATCTTGCAAGGGTAGGTATTGTGAGGGTAGGCCATGTCGGGCAGTTCCGACTCCTTCCAATGCTGGATTTCAGGCATGAAGTGAAGGTACAGCATGCCTTTGACGGCAGCCTCGCGGTAGTCGCATGCGGGCCCGGGATATGGTCCTTCAAAGGGAAAGTCCCTTAGGAAACTGCGTTCGCCCACCCTTTTGAGCACATTGCCCTGTGCATCCAGGGCGTCTACCGTAAGGTTCACATCTCCCACGGAAAGTTTGTCCCACACGGGAGCCAGCGATGCCTTGGGCGAAGAAGCTTTGAAACTCAAGGCTTCTCCCTCCTGGGGAGTAATGCTGAACAGATACTCCGACGCCTCCTCGACAGGTTGAAAATCGAAAGATGGTGCATAAATGAATTTTGTGGCGAAGACATTCCAGGGCACGTCGGTCCGGATAGGTTCAAGATACTCTTTGGAAGCCTGAAGGTTAAGGGAATCGTAGACGCTTCCGCTGCAGGCACAGCACAGAAGCAGCAAAGGAAGTATTTTTTTCATAGTGTAAAATTGACAAAAAAATAGCGAATTTCCTAATTAATCCTAAATTTGCACTATGCGGAAGCTTGTGGTTTGCCTTCTGATTCTGGCAGGTTTTTCCTGTTACGCTCAGTCCCCGTTGTTCAGGGGGCGGGAGATGCGCGACTACGGCTTTGCATTCAACGGACATTACTTTTGGAACACCGCGCAGTTCGTCCCCGGAACGGTTTTCTTTAACGGCATACTGTATCAGAATGTCCCGGTCAACATAAATGCCCATACCCAGGACCTGCTGGCCCTCGAGTCCGAGTTCCTTACCCCGGTAGTTGCCGAGCGGGCCCTTACCGCATGGTTCCAGATCGATGGCATATATTACATGAATCTCCGCTATTATGGCGTGTCGGATGCTCCGGAGGGCTTTTTCCAGGTTCTCACTGACGGCCGGCGCACGGTTTGGATGCAGCGCCGCAAGCTTTTTGCCCGCGAACCGGGCAATCACAACGGCCTCAAGGGCATAGGCTACGACGATCCCAATTATCGCGAGAATGTGATTGCCTACTTTTATCAGCAGGACCGCTATTACATCGAAAAGGACGGTGCATTCAAGCGTATCCGCCCCGGGAGGGCCCGCCGCGCCGCAATGCGTCCCGTTATTCCGGACCTTGATGGCACGCCCTCAGCAGCCGTTCCGCGCACCCTCAGCCGTCCTCCGCTGCTGAAAGGCTCGTCCGAGTCCCTTCCGCCCGGCTGGTTCTCCACCCAGGACCCTTCCGAGGAACGACGCGCCCTGCTGGCTGCAATCGAGCAGGAGAACCTGATTGCCAGCTACCGCAACAAAACCTACGAGATTGGCTCCGTCGGTGCTGCTGCAAGGGCCACGGTCAGCGGAGTTGTGCGTGACGTGGCCTCCGGCGAGCCTGTACAGTCGGCGCTGGTAAGCGACAGCTCCGGCAAGATATATTGCTATACCGACCCTGAAGGCCGATACGAACTTACCCTCCCCACCGGTGATAATCTCCTGTCGTTCAGGGAGTATTCGATGGAAGACATGGATGTGCACGTCATCGTGCACGGATCCGGGGGCCTGGATGTCGTCATGCGCGAGAAAGTCACTGCCCTGCAGAGTGCCTACGTAACCGCCAACAGCATGGCCAACCACCGCAATGCGGGCATGGGCCTCGAAAAGATCAATTCTGCCACCATAACCCATATTCCATCCGCTTTCGGCGAGGGCGATGTGCTCAAGGCGGTTCTGACACTGCCGGGCGTAAAGTCGGTAGGCGAGGCCAGCAGCGGCTTCAATGTGCGCGGCGGCTCCTCCGACCAGAATCTGATCCTGTTCAACGGCGGAACCATTTACAACCCCAGCCACCTCTTCGGCATATTTTCGGCGTTCAACACCGACGTGGTGGACGATATCGAACTGTACAAGAGTTCCATTCCCGTGCAGTTTGGCGGCCGCATCTCCTCAGTGCTGGATATCAGCACGCGCGACGGCAACACCGAGCGCATCAGGGGTTCGCTGGGCCTCGGCATTCTCACAAGCCATCTGGCGCTGGAAGGACCTATAGTCAAGGACAAAACCACCTTTGTGCTGGGCGCACGTACCACCTATTCCGACTGGCTGCTCAAGCGTTTGCCTGCAGTGAGCGGATACTCCGGCGGAAAGGCATCTTTCAGCGATGTGAACTTGGGCGTGACTCATCGCTTTGACGAGCGTAATACCCTGAAGGTCACCGGATACTGGTCCCGCGACGGTTTCACGTTCCGAGGCGACACCACCTTCCGGTATTCCAATCTCGATGTTGCTGTCAAATGGACGCGTACCGCCGACAGCGGCCGGACGCTCTCGGTATCAGCCGGATACGATAGGTATTCCAACACTCTCGACCGTGGATACTTCACCGATCCACTCGGCTCCTACTCCCTTAAAACCACCGTCAACCAGGGCTTCCTCAGGGCGGGTGTGAAGCAGCGCCGTGGAGTCCATACCCTGTCGTGGGGCGGCGACGCGGTGCTGTACGGCCTTAGTCCCGGAATGTTGCAGCCGACGGGCGAATCGCTCGTCATTCAGCGTAGTCTTGCACCGGAATATGCCCTTGAACCAGCTTTGTATGCCGGTGACCTTTGGCAGCCGGAGGGCTCTCCCTTCAGCATCGAGGCGGGCCTTCGCTACTCGTCCTTCCTGGCTTTCAAACCTGCCAAATATTACGCCGGCCCCGAGCTCAGGCTGAGCGGCAAGTATTCTCCGCTGCCCAACCTGTCCTTTAAAGCGGGAATTAACAGCATGAACCAGTATATCCATCTGATTTCCAACACGTCGAGCATATCGCCAATGGATACCTGGAAGCTCTCGGGCGCAGATATCCTGCCGCAGAGAGGATGGCAGGCTGCCGCCGGAGCCTACTGGACCGTGCTTGGCAATTCGGTGGACATAAGCGTTGAGGGCTACTATAAAAGGATGTATAATTATCTGGACTACAAGTCCGGAGCCGTGCTGAGCATGAACGAGCACCTCGCCGACGACCTTGTACGAACACGCGGCCAGTCGTACGGTGTAGAGTTTATGCTGCGCAAGCAGACAGGCCGCCTGACCGGCTGGGTGTCCTATACCTGGTCCCGGTCCCTGCTGCAGGAGATGCAGGACCGCGGGCTCGAAACCATCAACGGTGGTGCCTGGTACAACGCTCCCCATGACAAGCCTCACGATGTTAAACTGGTTGGAAATTATAAGTTTACGCACCGCTACAGTGTGTCCTTCAACCTGTATTATTCCACCGGCCGTCCGGTAACCATCCCCGTAGGCCAGTATTTGTATGGCAATGCGCTGCGGCTTATGTATTCGGAGCGGAATGCCTACCGTATACCTGATTACTTCAGGCTTGACCTGGCATTGAACATCGAGCCGGGGCACTACCTAAAAGCCTTCACGCACATGTCGGCCACTCTGGGCTGCTACAACGTAACCGGCCGGAGGAATGCCTATTCGGTGTTCTACACAACCACTGCAGGGCGGGATGTCAGGGGCTACATGGTGTCGGTGTTCGCCACCCAGGTCCCTTACATCAGCCTTAACCTTAAGTTCTGAAAATGAAGCGATTGCTGCCCATACTGCTGCTCTTTTCGATGAGCGCCTGCATCTACCCCTTCGACATACAGAAGGAGGAGGGGGAGCACATGAACCTGGTTGTGTCGGGCGATATCCTTATAGGCGAGACGTCCCGTATCACTTTGGGTTACGTCTATCCGGTCGGCTCGCCGGTTGGCGCCATGCGCAAGGAATTTCCCATGGGTACGCTTACGCTTGAGGGTGACGGTGGATTCAGCTGCAAAGGGGAGTATCAGTACCGCGGTGTGTACAGTTTCGATACGTCAACGGCTCCGGCAAATCAGCGTTATCGTCTGAATATCAGGCTTTTGGACGGACAGGAATACGCAAGTGAGTGGCTCGGGGTGTATCAGGCTCCGGCTGTTTCGGACCTGCGTGCGGAGCCGGCCGACAATGGTCTTCAGCTCTTTATCAGCCTTGACGGCGCCGACTCGCTGTGGAACTTCCGCTGGGACTATACCGAGACCTGGGAGTATCATGCAGACTTCGTCCCGGTGCTGATGTTCGTGCCCGGCCTTCCCGACGGCGACAACGAGGATCCCGGAAAGATATATCGCGAGCGCTATCCCGAAGAGGATTATTACTACTGCTGGACAAGCAGGCAGAGCGTGGAGCCGGGTCTGGCGAGCGCCGAGGGACAGAGCGGCAACCGTATCAAGGACCGCCTGATGATGACCATTCCTTACACCGATCCCAGGATTTCGACGCTGTATTGTATCGACGTTACTGCCAGCGGACTGTCTCCCGGCGGAAGGGCGTACCTTCAGCATCTGCACGACATATCCAACAATACCGGATCGCTGTTTTCGCCCACGCCAAGCGAGATGCCGGGCAACATACGCTGTTTGTCCGACCCTGCGCAAGTTGCTCTGGGATACCTCAATGCGGTGCAGCGTACCACCTCTCGCCTGTTCGTGCCGCCCACGTATTACAAGCGTGGATACGACCCCGAGGCCCTGCTGTTCTACCCGGCTCCCGACGAGGACGGGCGTTATAATTTCGACCAGGTATTTGTCAACGACTCTCCCGTGCGCTTTTCCGGTGAGGCTCCCACCCGGGAAAACGTAGCATGGGCGCCGAAGCGCTGTGTGGACTGCAGGGCGTCAGGCGGCACTAAGAACAAGCCCGAATGGTGGCCAAATTCGCACAAATGATGAAGAAGATACTGACTGCCATATTCCTGCCCTTCCTGTGCTTGCCATTGCTTGCTCAGGAGCTTTACATAGCCACGGACAAAGCGTGTTATGTGGCAGGGGAGAGCATAGGATGTTCCGCCTTCTGTGCCCCCGGACATTCTGTGGCTATGGTAGAGTTGGCGGGGCCCGGGGGAGCCGCAGCTCTGTCAAAAATTGCCATGAAAGACGGCCGGGGTGCCGGTGAACTCCGCATCCCGTTCGGCACTCCGACAGGCAATTACAGGCTTATGGCGTATCTTCCCGGGGGAACTCCCGTCGCCGGCCCGGTGATATCGGTGTTCAACACCCTATCTACCGACAGGGTGAAGGACGGTGTCGAGGTGGTTTCGAAGGCTCCTGATGGCCCCCGTTCGATGGAGACTGGTTACGGCCTGGCAGTCGATGTCAAGGGCGATTCCATAGTGGTCCACAATATTTCGGGCGATGTTGCCTCGGTGTGCGTGTCGCTGTACCGCGAGGATTCTCTGCAGCCGGCGTCCCGCTCTTCCATTGCCGGTTTCCGGCGTCCCGATGCGGTTGATCCCTCCGACGGCGAATTTATCCGCGGACGAGTGACCGGTGCTGACGCAGCCTGGGTTACAGGCGTCATACTGGCTGTGCCGGGTTCCAAGACAGACTGCTATCATGCTGAAGTACAGGAAGATGGTACCTTCTGCGCTAAAACCGAGAATATCTTCGGAGATGTGGATATTGTGTGCATTCCCGTAGGCGTGGAGATGGATCAGGATGCCCATGTCGAGCTTGCCCAGTCGTTTGTGGGGACTTCCGCCGCAGGTCTCCCCAAATTGCAGATTGCCCGTTCGATGGAAGCCGACCTGCTGCGCCGGACTGCCGCCATGCTCAATGGCGTGCATGCCGATACGCTTGCTGTTTCGCTGCCGGTAAGAGCGGAGCACTTCTTCCTGGAGCGGGAGTGCATCAGTTACGTTCTTGACGACTACACCCGCTTCCCCACCATGGAAGAGGTGTTCGTAGAGATTATTCCCCAGGTCAAGTTGCGCCATAAGGGAGGAAAGCCGTTCATATATACCCTGATTCCTTCCAGCGTGCTTGACGGAGCCCCGCGCTGGGGCGATGCCGTTGTGATGGTGGACGGCGTGCCCGCGCCCGACCACAGCCTTATCGAGAGCTATGATCCTGCAATAGTCAAGACAATCGAGGTATACCCCTACAAGTACCGCCTGGGTGCGGTGGATTTTGACGGGGTGGTGAATCTTGTGACTTTCGACGGGCGCATGCCGGGCCTGCTCCTGCCCGACAATGTGCGTATTTACGGTTTCCACGGCTGTTCACTGCCCCGGATTCTCACCGGCAGTGAAACGCTTTTCTGGCATCCGCTTATGGACATTCCTGCCGGAGGCAGCATAACCGTACCATGCTCCGGTGCCATCCCGGAAGCATTCTACACCATCAGTATCGAAGGCCTCTCCCCTTCAGGACTTCCTCTCTATTTCCGGAAAACCTTCAGGAACGGAGAAAAATAGTTTGCTTCCCGCTCCAGACCGTCTGCGCCCACGCAGCCGTGAGTGGGAGGGGCCCATCGCTTGCGATGGGAGGGATAGGCCGAAGGCCGTAGTCTGGAGAGGGAAGCAAACTATTTTTCAATCGTACTAATTGGAAACTTGCAAGATTTAGGTTACATTTGCATAATATAACATTTGTAACCTATGTTCATTTTCAACTCTTCCATCGGCAAGAAGTTCATCCAGGCGGTGAGCGGTGCGTTTCTGATCCTTTTCCTCCTGCTCCACGGCACTATCAACTTCTTCTCTGTAATTGATACATTTACCGGCAAATACGGCGTAGTTGCCAACGACGACGTGATTTTCTCCGAGGGCGACGGCCTGTTCAAACTGGGCTGCGACTTTATGTCCCTGCCGATAATAGACATAATGGTCCCCATACTTGCCCTGGGCTTTTTGGTTCACATCGGCTATGGTTGCTGGCTGACTGTCAAAAATATCCGCGCCCGCGGCGGACTCAAGCGCTACGAGGTTTCCAGCAAAGCTGCAGCCGATTCCTGGTCCGCCAAGAATATGTTCGTGCTCGGCATCATCATACTCGGCCTCCTGGGCTTCCATCTTACTCACTTCTGGGCCAAGATGCAGCTCCCCGAGATGTTCGGAATAGGCAATTTCGAGAACAATCCCTACCTGCTTCTTAATGCTACATTCGGCAAATGGTGGATTCTTGTATTCTACCTCATCTGGTTCGCCGCAATCTTCCTGCATCTGACCCACGGCTTCTGGAGCATGTTCCAGACCGTCGGCTGGGATGGAAAGACCTGGTTCAAGAGGGTCAAGGTCATAGGTGTCATAGTAGCCGCTCTTATCGTCCTCCTTTTCGTCACCACCGCAATCAACGCTTTCTTACAGGCTAACGGACTCATTTGCTGCTAAATATGAAAAAGCTGCTCGCCTTTATAGCCGTGCTTCTGCCGGTATCCGCATGGGCCACCAGGAACACAGTTCCGGACATCATGCCCGTCCCTCAGAAGATAGAGATGGCCAAGGGTTGCTTCAAGGTCAAGGGCGTCAACATCAACTGCGACCCTTCACTTGATGCACGTACTGTCAAGCTGGTACGCCAGTTCGCCGACAAGCTCACCCTGGTGGGCGGCAAGACGGTGTCGGTAGCAAGCCCCATAGGCCTGGGCAAGGCGGTTGAGGCTGGCAGTATCAAGGGCCTCTGCTTTGTCCCTGACCCCACCATTCCAGCAGAAGGTTACAAACTCTCGGTGGGCAAGAAGGCTGCAGTGGTGCGAGCATCGGATTACAGCGGTTTCTTCTACGCAATCCAAACCATCAAACAGATGCTGCCGCTGTCGGTTTACGGCATGCAGCCCGACCTCAAGGCAAAGTGGTATCTGGCATGCTGCGAGATTGAGGACTCCCCCCGTTTTGGCTACAGGGGCCTGCTTCTCGACTGCTGCCGCCACTTCTTTACCGTAGATGAGGTAAAAAAGTGCATCGACGTCATGTCGATGTATAAGCTCAACCGCCTGCACTGGCATCTTACGGAGGACCAGGGCTGGCGCATCGAAATCGACAAGTATCCCAAACTCACTGAGATAGGCGCTTTCCGCAACGGCACCATGATACGCCGCGAGTGGGGGAGCAACGACGGTATACGCCATGGTGGATTCTATACCAAAGACCAGATTCGCGATATCGTGGCCTACGCAGCCGACCGCGGAATTGTCATCATCCCCGAGGTGGATATGCCCGGCCACATGGTTGCGGCGCTTGCATCTTACCCCGAGCTGGGATGCGCCGGCAGCGGCCCCTACGAGGTGTTGACCTATTGGGGCGTGTCCAAGCAGGTGCTTAACGTGGGCAAGGAAAGTACTATGAAGTTCCTTGAGGACGTGTGCGACGAGGTGGCCGACCTATTCCCCGGCGAGTACTTCAACATCGGCGGTGACGAATGCCCCCGCGACGAGTGGAAGACCGACCCTGACTGCCAGGCTAAAATCAAGGAGCTGGGCCTTGTGAGCGACGAGAAAGCCAGCGCCGAGGCACGCCTCCAGAACTACGTCACCGCCCGGATGCAGAAGTTCCTTGCCACCAAGGGTAAGAAGATCATCGGCTGGGACGAGATACTTGAAGGCGAGCTTTCTCCCGGCGCCACGGTCATGAGCTGGCGCGGAACCAAGGGCGGAATCAAGGCTGCAAGCATGGGCCACGACGTAATAATGTCGCCCAATACCTATTGCTACATAGACCATTGCCAGTCCACCGACCTCGCTTCGGAGCCCTATTGCATATCGCAGACCCCTGACCGCGCCGTAACCCTTGAAAAGCTTTATGGCTATGAGCCATACGACGGTTTCCCCGAGGATGCCAGGCATCATATCCTTGGCGTCCAGGTCAACCTTTGGAC
>CACXCS010000051.1 GCA_902766255.1 uncultured Bacteroidia bacterium | reverse complement strand
ATAAAAAGTGGGCCTGCGAATGTAGTGCAGTGGAGGGTCACGTAGCAGGCGTTCCCGGCGGTATTCCTTTCCGGAAACTGTGCCACCCTCGGCAACATAAGAGGGAGGGGCCCGCAAGCGTAGCGCAGCGGGAGGGGTCGCGTAGCGACGTTTCCGGAAAGGAATACCGCCGGGAATGACGTACTTCTTCTAGAACTGGAAATAAATGAAAGGTTGGGTGTCGGCTGTGACGAATTGGTAGAGGAGGAACACTACCGCAACTGCAGCGACAGCCATTACCGGCAGGGGCAGGGAAGCGAAGCTGAGACGGTAGCGCCGCTTGAAGCGGGCAGGAAGCAGATGGATAACCATTCCCGCGACGACCAGTGCAAACACCTTCCAATACCCTGCACACACATCCGGAATAACCGACACGTCCCACGCCGAACCGATCTGGTGTACCATATTACGTGCAGTTTGCCATGCAACCTGATTGGCAGTCGCAGGATCCAGATTCGAACCGCTACGGAAGAATAAGCGGGTAAAAGTAATGAACGTAAACGTCTGAATAATAGCCCATACCGTCCCAAGCCAGGCCGTGGTGGCATCCCTGCGGCTGGTAATAGTAACCCGCTTGAAACCCTTGACAGGCTTTCCGCCGATCGCCATTCGCACACTGTCCATGCCGCTGGATGGCGCCCCCATCGCATCGGGCCTTATCAGGTGGTACACAAATCTGACCAAAGTGCCGGCAAAGATGACAGCCATCCAGATACTCAGTATGTTCCATACCGGTTCCGGCTCATAATGGCAGAGTGCCGCCAGACCTATGGCGCAGATACCAGTAAGTGCCAGCCTGAGTCCCCATTTCATATCCTTCCAAAGGATGTAGATTATCATGCCGATACCATTCAGCCCTCCCCATATTATGAAATTCCAACTGGCCCCGTGCCACATCCCTCCGAACAGCATGGTGATGAAGCGGTTGATGTTGGAAAACAGCTTCTTGCGGCTCCCTTCCTTGAAATGCGCCAGAAGGAGCATGGCCGCACCGCTGAGTACAAGAATGAGCGATACAATCCAACTGCCAGAAAGGATCAGGGCAATAAGAGCGAAAAGAATGATCCAGAAGTAAGTGCCGAACGATGCATTCCTGTTTCCCCCCAGGGGGATATAAACATAAGCCCTGAGCCAGCGGCTCAACGACATGTGCCAGCGGCGCCAAAAGTCTTGAGGGTTAGGAGCCTTATACGGGGAATTAAAGTTGACAGGCAGGTAAAATCCCATCAACATAGCCACGCCAATGGCGATGTCGGTGTATCCCGAGAAATCGGCATACACCTGGAAAGAGTAGGCAAAAATGGCGGCAAAATTCTCGAACCCAGTGAACAGCAGGGGATTGTCGAATACCCTGTCGATGAAATTCACCGCAATGTAGTCGCTCAGGATAATCTTTTTCGAGAGGCCGTTCAGAATCCAGAACACGGCAATGCCGAACTGCCTGCGGCTTAAAGAAAACTCCTTGTAAAGCTGCGGGATGAACTCGGAAGCCCTTACTATCGGGCCGGCCACCAGCTGTGGGAAGAAACTCACGTAGAAGCCAAAATCGAGGATGTTCGTGACGGGCTTTACATCACCTCTGTAAACATCGACGCTGTAGCTGATAATCTGGAAGATAAAGAAAGAAATACCTACGGGAAGCACTATCTTGTCCACGTCGAAGCGCTCGCTTCCGACAATCATATTGCCAAGCTGCGCAAAGACATCGACCACCTTGAACTCGGCACCGGTAAGACTGTGCAGAACATCGGCGAGAAAATAAGCGTACTTGAAGTAGCACAGCAGCCCAAGGTCGATACATATACTGAGTATCAGCCAGAAGCGTTTGAGCCCGCTGCCGTTTCTGGCCTTGGACATCCGCTTGGCGATGAAGAAGTCGGAACAGATTACGAACAGCAGGATAAGGATGGAAAGACCGCTGGTTTTATAGTAGAAAAACAGGCTGGCAAAACACAGGAACACATTGCGCATGTGCTTCTTGCTCCCGACAAGGGCGAATATCGCATACACCACCCCGAAGAACACCCAGAAGTACAACTGAGTGAAAACCAGAGGCGAAGAAGGGTCGTATGCGAAAAGTTTTCCCATATCCTATCTGGTCTCGCACTCACGCATGAGTGCCGTATAGAGCAAATCGCCGAGCAGTTCGTATCCCTCGCGGGTGAAGTGAAGACGGTCGTTTTTCATTAGTCCTGCCCCACGCCAGGCGTCGGCGCTTCCATTGCCTCCCATGAGCGAGAAAAGGTCCCATACACCGGCATCGTATTCGGAGGCCAGTTCGAACATCGCCTTGCGTACTGCGGAGCCGTTGTCATTGTGCACCATGCGTCTGCGGCTCCATCGCCATGAATCATTATTGGTGATGAAAAGGACGGCGCAGTCGGGCGCTTGTGACAGAATGATATCCAGCAACTTACGGTAATTGGCTTTGAATCTCTCGGGATTGAATTGCTCTGGAGGGCAGGCAGAGTCGTTGATACCAAGCGCCAATATTACCAGGTCAGGATGAATCTGGGAAGCCTCCCTTTCGAACTCGGGGCATCTGGATGTCCAGGTGTTTGTGCGGGCTCCGTTTACGCCGGTGGAAACATATCTTACACCGCATCCGTTATCTTCCGGCAGAATGCCTGTTACAACGAAATGTTCCCCGTCTTTCAGGCGCGGTTCTACCAGTACAGTGTCGGTTTCGAAGGGCAGGTCGGCTACGAAGCCGCTCAGCAAGGTGTCGCGACGGCAGCGGACAGTGTAGTCATCGGCGGTAATATACGGGAGCACATCTTCGCTTGATCCTGAACCCATAATGTGGATGCGGCTGAAGAACCCGGGTATGCGGACTCCGAAAGATGCCGTGGTGTCGGATGTGTACGCGGCGATTCCGCATACACCAAAACCAGGCTGGACAGGCATTGAACGATTGGGATTGGAACTCATGCTGCCGGTCCACTCGCCGGTGTATCCCGACTTATATGATTTGTCGTAATTGGTACGGGCAAGAGGGTAGGGGAAAATGTAGGCACGTCCGCCTGCAGGGTAATGGCCAAGCGAGTCAAAGTTGTGACGCATACGGGAGGTGAACCAGCCGGCCTGAACATGCGAACCTCCGATGTGCCAGATGTTTACGATGCTCGATGATGACTTCCTGCAAGCTTTCAATTTGGAGGCGAAACGCTCTATGCCCACGCGGGAGCCTGGAAATTGAATGACGGAACTGTCGGGATCCACCTTAACTTCCTGCCCTGTGGCCGAAAGCCAGCACAATGCGGCCAAAATGATTAACGCTGCTTTTCTCACTCCCCGGTACCGCCTTTTCTGCGCCATTTGTAATAATCGTAATAAAGCATCAGCGACTCAAAGAGCATGTTGCCCATGGCCTCCGCGCCCCTGGGGGTAAAGTGGACATAGTCGGAACCTGCCAGCGAGGGCCTGGCCTTAACCCATTGCACCATTGAACCGCTGCCTCCCATGGCTGAATACATGTCCCAGTAAGCGGCACCGGCATTATTGGCGGCGGCCTTGAGAGAATCCACCATCATGGGAAGATGGGGATAGGTAACCATGCGGCCTTTGACGTTGACGGACATGTCCGAAGGCCCGATAAAAAGTATGGCGGCGTTGGGAGCGAGGGTATGTATGTGCTTGATTTGCTGCTCGATAGATGCCTTATACTCGGATATGGCCTTAGGCGTTTTGCGGTAGGGCATGGAGTTGCCGCCGAACTGAAGAAGTATCAGACGGACGTTGTCATGAGTGACATAATCGCGGAACTGAGCGGAATTGATGCGGGTAAAAACAGTGCCGGAGCATCCGCGCATTGGAATGTTGTCCATGCTTACGCCCAGTGTGTCATCGAGTTGCATCCCATATATGTCTGCGCTTCCCCAGGCCGAAAACCGTACAGTACTGCTGCTGTCGGGCAGGTCGATTACTATACGGCCAACGCCGGATTGTGAAGCAGGAGATTCCAACTCATACTGGACACCGTTGCACTTGACACGGAGTTTTCCGCTCACATTGCCTGCAAGCATGGTAAGACGGTGGAAACTGCGGCTCGGTCCCTTGTTGCCCTTGACCGAAGTGACTGTAGTGTAGACACTTGTGTCCATTCTGGCACACTGGCCCATAATGCCGTATTTGCCGTCGCTGCGCTTGCTTCCTTCGCCGAAAACAATGTAGCGGCGGAGGTTTGCGGTGGAGGACTCGGAGGCGCAGAGTGTATAATATGGACGGCCGAACGGAAGCAGGCCGGGGCCTCCTCCGCCGAATTTGGACTGCAGACCGTTGCGAAGGGTGGATGTTATGCGGTCCTCCTCAATCTGGCTGTCGCCGTAGTGAAGTATACGGACTTTCTTGGAACGGGCATTGTCAAGCGAGCGGAAGAAGGGGTCGAATATGGTTATGTCGTCGTTAGGAAAGTATATTCTTGCGGGATCCTCTGCGAAGTAGCTTTCAAACCTGTTCTTTTCGGCATCCCTGATGGAGGACATCCTCTGCTCAAGAAGTTCTTCTGGTGTAGGGCTCTGCGCATCTTTGCCGGAGGCTTTGAATGTCTCGGTCAACTCCTTGAAAGTGGGGAAGTTGATGCGCATGCCGCCAATCACGATGCCGTCTTTCGGAAACACCAGGCTAAGCGCTCCGAGGACCGCGAAAACAGCAACCAGAAAAACTAAAATCTTTTGTCTTGACATTTCAGGCCACAAATTTAAAACAAATTATTATATTTGTATGCTATAATTAATCGCTTATGAAAACTGGAACCAAAGTCCTCAGCATCATTATCGCCCTTCTGCTTCTCGCTGCCGCAGGGTTTGTGTATTTCAAATTCTTCTTTGTGCTTGGCGAGGGTGTCAAAGCAGGCGAGCTCAACCAGATAGTCTATAAAGGCTGGGTATGGAAAACATACGAGGGCCGTCTTATTCAAACCGGATTCAAGGGCTCCAAGCAGGGCACCGGCATTCAGTCCAACGAGTTCAACTTCTCCGTGGTGGACAAGGCCGTTGCCGACTCTCTAATGCGCTGCAGCGGCAAAAACGTAGAGCTCAGGTACAAAGAGTACAACGGCATGCTGCCTTGGCGAGGCATGCAGAAATATGTGGTCTACGAGATTCTGTCCATAGCCGATGGGGGAGTCAGTTCGGAATTGCCGGTAGTCATTCCGAGCGGTGGAGAGGAGTTGAGCATCTAAATCGGGAGCCGTGGATAAT
This sequence comes from uncultured Bacteroidia bacterium, assembly GCA_902766255.1. Classification (GTDB taxonomy): domain Bacteria; phylum Bacteroidota; class Bacteroidia; order Bacteroidales; family UBA932; genus Cryptobacteroides. The sequence goes on along the minus strand of CACXCS010000051.1, from coordinate 6,941 downwards.
ATCAAGGTAATCGAAATCAAGAAAAGCGTTTTCGAAGATAACGAAATAGATGCGGAAAATCTTCGCAAGGAGCTCAAGGCCAAAGGAGTGTATCTCCTCAACCTGATGTCATCTCCTGGGGCCGGCAAAACCACCACCCTTATCCGCACCATAAATCTGATTAAAGACAAACTGCGCGTTGCCGTGATGGAAGCCGACATCGACAGCGATGTAGATGCAGTCAAAATCAAGGAGGCAACCGGCATCCAGTCCATCCAGCTGCATACTGGCGGCATGTGCCACCTCGACGCCGAAATGACCCGCCAGGGCATAGACAATCTTGATCTGGCAGGCGTCGACCTCGTTATACTCGAGAATGTCGGAAATCTTGTATGCCCCGCCGAATTCGATACCGGCGCTGCCCGCAACGCCATGATTCTTTCGGTTCCCGAGGGTGATGACAAGCCCCTCAAGTACCCACTTATGTTCTCGGTATGCGACCTTGTAGTGATTAATAAGATAGATGTCCAGCCATACTTTGACTTCGACATCGAAAAATGCAAGTCTTATATCAAGATGCGCAATCCCAATGCCGAAGTGATTCCCATCTGCGCCAAAACCGGCCAGGGAGTGGAAGCTCTTGCCGAGTGGCTGATACGCCAAGTCAAACTCTGGAAAAACCAATAACACCGCATAATCATGCCTGAAATGTCAACCAAGTTTGTCCCGAAGCACTTCGGTGACAAAAACCCCAACCCCAAGATCATCAAGTTTGTCCGGCACGTTACCGACCGCATCCCCGGCAAGATCAAAATGACCACCGAGGCTCCTGAATACTGGGGCCTGGCGTGCATCTTCGAGGATGAAATGGACGCCATCCAGCGTGAGGCATCACTTAACCTCCTGCTTGATATGCTGCCCCGTAACCCGCTTAAAGTCAGGAAGCATCATCCTTATGCCCTGCTACATGAGATGAATGCCCAAAGGCACTATACTCCCGATGACAAGTCTTTTGACGAACTGCTCGACTGTATAGCATATTTTGGTCTTCTTGAGTACGATTACGGTGATAAATATACAAAGGACGGCCCAGTCCCTGGAACCACCTATAACCGTGAGGACCGTATCTACTGGGTGCCGATGTTTGTTCCCGGCAGCGCCGAGTACACCAACATGAACACCGACCTGATGGACCGTCACCCTGAGCTGGCCATGTTCTTCGAACGTATGACCTTCCTCCCTCTGGAAAAGATCACGCCAATGGTTCCCATGGGCGGTTCCGGAATCGGAATGCATGTCATTCCCGTCGAGAAGGCTATTTCGATGGAGAATCAATCGGTTGACATAGAACATATTTCTTATTGGCTCAAACGCTATGAGGGCCACCTCGGCGTTGGCATCTGCTCCTGCCGCTACGGTCGCAAGAAGCTTGATGAAGGCTGCGCCGACGATTATCGCGACTGGTGCATCGGTGTCGGCGACATGGCGGACTATCTGGCCGAAACAGGCCGTGGTCACTACATCACCTACGACCAGGCGATGGCCATACTCAAGAAGGCCGAAGACCACGGTTTCGTACACCAGATTACCAACATCGACGGCGAGGGCAAAATCTTTGCTATCTGCAACTGCAACGTCAAGATTTGCAACGCATTGCGTACTTCCCAGCTGTTCAATACGCCCAATATGTCACGCAGCGCCTATGTGGCAAAGGTGACACCCGAAAACTGCGTTGCCTGCGGCCGCTGCGTCGAGTATTGTCCTGCTGGAGCCGTCAAGCTCGGTCAAAAGCTATGTACAGTCAACGGTCCGGTTGAGTATCCTAAGCAGGAACTGCCCGATGCTGTCAAATGGGGGCCCCACAAGTGGAATGAGGACTATCGTGACCGCAACCGCATAAACTGCTATCCTACCGGAACATCGCCGTGCAAGACGGCTTGTCCCGCCCACATTGCCGTCCAGGGCTACCTTAAGAAGGCTGCCGAGGGCAAATACCGCGAGGCACTCGAGCTCATCAAGAGGGAGAATCCTTTCCCTGCAGTTTGCGGCCGTATATGCAACCGCCGCTGTGAGGATGCCTGCACACGTGGCACTATCGATCAGCCCATTGCCATCGACGCCGTCAAGAAGTTCATCGCCGAGCAGGATCTTCACGCCGATACCCGCTTCGTACCTGAAGTTAACATAGTGTCCAACGTACAGGAACGCTGGGAGGAAAAGATCGCCATCATCGGCGGCGGCCCTGCCGGTCTGAGCTGCGCATACTACCTGGCGTGCATGGGCTATCGTCCAACAGTTTTCGAGAAGAATGCCGAGCCCGGAGGAATGCTCCGCTATGGAATTCCTTCATATAAGCTTGAAAAAGAAGTCATTGCCGCCGAAATCGACATTATGCGCCAGATCGGAGTTGAGATAAAAACCGGCGTAGAAGTTGGCAAGGACGTCACTATCGCCCAACTGCGCGAGCAGGGCTATAAAGGCTTCTACGTGGCGATCGGTTGCCAGGGAGGCAGGCTCCCCGGCATTCCGGGCGAAACTCTTCCCGGCACTACCACCGCACTTGATTTCCTGCACGATGCCAACTGCGGGAAGGTGAAGATCAGCGGTAAAGTCGTTGTTGTGGGCGGAGGCAACGTGGCCATCGATGCCGCCAGGGTGGCAAAGCGCAGCGGAGCATCGGAAGTGACCATGCTGTCGCTTGAAACCGAGGACATCATGCCTGCTGCTCCCGAGGAGCGCCGCGAAGCCCGCGAGGACGGAGTGACAATCAATCCCGGCTGGGGGCCAAAGGAGGTACTTGGCTCGGACAAAGTCACCGGCATCGTTTTCAAGAAATGTACGTCCGTTTTTAACGCCGAGCACAAGTTCGCACCCGAATACGATGAGAGCCAGCTTATTACTCTCGAAGCCGACATGGTAATCTTTGCCATAGGACAGACAGTGGTGCTCAAAGACCTGCTTAAAGATACCAAGGTGGAATTCTTCCGCGGAGTTTATCCCGTGGCCGACAAACTTACCTACCAGACTGCCGATCCCGACATCTTTGTCGGCGGCGACTGCTTCACAGGTCCCAAGTTCGCGATCGATGCCATCGCAGCTGGAAAAGAGGCGGCAGAATCGCTTCATCGCTACGTTCAGCACGGACACATGACCATCGGCCGCAACCGCCGCGATTTCATCGAGTTGAACAAGTCGGAGATCAAAGTTGAGAGCTACGATAATTCTTCCCGTCAGGAACCCGGCATTGAGCCCAAGGCCAATCCGTTTGCAGAGTATCACCTCACGCTGACGGAGGAACAGGTGCGTAAGGAAACTTCCCGCTGCCTTGGTTGCGGCGCTTCCGTAGTCGACCAGAACCGCTGTATCGGCTGCGGTATCTGTACTACCAAGTGCGGATTCGATGCGATACACCTTTATCGTGAGCATCCTGAGGCGAGCCATCTGGTAGTATCCGAAGACAAGTTCAGCGGCATACTGCCATACATGGTCAAACGTGCCGGCAAACTCATCTTCAGCAAGAAGCAAGACTGATGCACGAGCTGGGGATAGTCTTCTACATCATCCGGGATGTCAAGCAGGCTGCCGCAGAACATGGTGTCAGCAAGGTCTCCGGGGTTGTGATGGACATCGGCGAGGTGTCCACCATAGTTCCGGAGTATCTTACAGACTGTTGGCGGTGGGCGGCCGACAAGGAGGAATTGCTGAAGGGCAGCGAGCTCAAAATCAATATCATCCCTGCCGTGACTTACTGCGATGAGTGTAAATCCGAGTACGAGACTGTCCGACATGGCCGCAAATGTCCTCGCTGTGGTAGCGAGCGCACCTGGCTGCTGCGCGGCAACGAGGTGGAAATCAAGTCAATAGAAGTCCCCGAAACCTACTAACCTCATTAATAACTAATTTTTAATTTATGTTTTTTCAAGTTTATGGAGAGCATGCCCTCGCACAGTGGGGAATGCTGATAGCGGTCCTTCTGGGCCTTATTCTCCTCAATGAGTTCGCACGCCGCACCAAACTCGGCGGCTGCATTATGTTTTTTGCCGTTCCTCTGGCTTTGACCATCTACTTCCTGGCCATTGCCATTGGAGCCCGTACCGGCGCCGAGTGGGCCTTGAACAACCAGACTCATCTTTACATGAACGGCTGGTTCCACTATGCCAAGCTCTATGCCGCCCTGACCGGATGTATCGGCTTCATGATGATCAAGTACAAATGGGGCATCGGTGCAAAGCACTGGTTCAAGCCTTTCCCCTTCATCATCGTGGCTATCAACATCCTTATCGCCGTGGCCTCCGATTTTGAGTCCGCAATTATGGGATGGAACAAGTGGTGGCTTTCCAGCGAGGGTGTGTGGCTCTATGGTGGCCCTCACAACGTTATGAACGGTATCGCCGGTATCCTCAACATCCTCTGTATGACAGCTTGGTGGAACGTCTATCCTTCCAAAGACAAGAAGGATATGATATGGGCTGACATGACTTGGGTATACATAGTCATCTACGACATCTGGAACTTCGCTTACACCTACAACTGCCTGCCTACTCACAGCTGGTATTGTGGTATCGCACTGCTTCTTGCTCCTACCGTGGCTGCTCTTCTGTGGAACCGCGGCGGCTGGATCCAGAACCGCGCCAACACTCTCGCCATCTGGTGCATGTTCGCCCAGGTGCTGCCTCTGTTCCAGGAGACATTCAAAGATGGCCGTCAGTGGTTCAACTGGGCCGTTCTTCCCGTTCAGTATCCCCAGGGTGTCGAAACCGTCAAGGAGCTCTATGCCGCTGCAGGCGGTGAAGCCGCTGCAGTTGGAGCAACAGTTGACACCGTGGCTGCCAATCCTACGGCCATGATAGTGATCAGTGCCCTTGCTCTCGTTACTAACATCATCGCCCTGTGCTATATCGTGGCCCAGTCCCGCAAGCGTCACATCAATCCTTACAAGGAAGACGTATTCGTCAACCAGAAGTACTACAAGGATTCCATGGCTCGTGCCGATGTTTCTTAAGCTATATGCTTATTGACAAGCCGCAGATGAAAGTCTGCGGCTTTTTTATTGATATTTTTAGTATCTTGCAGGACACTTCAAAGGAATGTGATTACTGAATTATGAACAAATACAATCAAGAAAGAGTTATATGGATAGACTGGATGCGGGTGGCTGCCTGTTTCCTTGTCATGGCTACACATGCCTGTGAACCATTTTACCTGGGAGGGGAGGGCTCGCTCATCCTCACCAGGTCTGACGCTTTTTGGGTCTCGATTCTTAATGTGATTCCACGCGCTTCGGTGGCTTTGTTTGTGGTGGCCTCAAGTTACCTGCAGTTTCCCCTGCATTATTCTACAGGGGAGTTCTTTAAAAGAAGGGCGGTACGCATTCTCATTCCGTTTGTAATCTGGAGCGTCCTTTATGCTCTTGTATGGGGTGAGCCAGTGCAGAACTTTAAGGACTTGCTGCTGAATTTTAATTATGCTGCGGGGCATATGTGGTTCGTTTACATGCTGATAGGCTTGTATCTCATCATGCCTCTTTTGTCTCCATGGGCGGAAAAAGTGTGCAAAAAAGAACTCTCCATCTACATAGGCATCTGGCTGTTTACAACCATTATTCCGCTTATAAGGCAGTGGGTTGGAGGTGCAGCTCCTGTAATTTATGGGCCATCCGGCATACCAAATGCCGCCAAGTATCCGCTATGGGGCGAGGCGAGCTGGAACAGTTACGGGTTGTTCTATTATCTCAGTGGATTTATCGGCTACATGCTCCTTGGCTTGTACTTCCGTAAATTTGTCGGGCGTCTGAGCTGGGGGAGGACCATGGCTCTCTCCATCCCTTTGTTCCTTGCCGGCTTTGCCATCTGCAGCGGTGGCTTCCTGAGCCGCGTTTGGGATGACTGCGATGGGACATTCCCTGTCGAAGGGCCTGTCGGCCTTGCCGCTATATGGGAGGGCCCCTGGCTGAATGACACCTTCGGAGTGGCTCTCATGGCCATTGCCTGGATTCTTTTGTTCAGGAAGATAGAGCGTGGCTCCGGATTCTACCGGAAAGTGCTCCTTCCGGTGTCGGAGGCCAGTTATGGAATGTATCTCAGCCACATGCTGCTTTTAGGTGTTGTTTCTGCCTGGCTTCGCAGTGCGTTGGGAACAGGGGAGTCAGGTGTGCTGGGGATTTGGACCACTCCCGTACAGATTCTTTCCACCGCTCTGATATCGTTTATAGGGATAGCCGTTTTATGTGTTCTGGTTCGACGCATACCTAAAGTTGGTAAAATGATAGTATGAGTACATTCAAAGTCAGCAACCCGGTTTCGACACCGCCCCGGTCGTTCATCTCGGAACTGCAGCAAAAAGTCTACGAGACTTTCGCTGCACTTGATATTCCTTTTGAAAGAGTCGATACAGACCCGGGTATAACTATGGAGGACTGCCGGCATATTGATGCCAGAATCGGTGTCCGCATAGTCAAGACTATCTTTCTCTGCAACCGGCAACAGACAGAGTTTTATTTGTATGTTACCACTGATGACCGTCCTTTTGTGACACGTGACTTCTGCGGCGCTTTGGGAATACCACGGGTGTCGTTCGCATCTTCTGAGAAACTCTGGGAGCTTACCGGCGTGCTTGTGGGCGCCACAACTATCCTGAGTGCCATTCTTCCCTCGGCAGCCGGAGTTCACCTTGTCATGGACCGCAGTGTCGCTATGAGCGAATGGTTCGCATGTACCGACGGTACTGCTACCTGTTTCGTGAAAATCAGGACCTCGGACCTTATTACTAAGTACTTGGCTGACAGGGAGTTGACTTTGCTTGATTAATAAAGCTCTCTCCGTATTCAAAAGATGAATATCTATTCTTTTTTCAGTTCAATCGCCGGATTTGTCTTTGCCGCCTTCAATACCTGCCAGATGACAGAGACAAAGGCGATAAGCCCGGTGAGCAGCACGGCCACCACGAAAATCCACCAATAGCCT
>CACXCS010000050.1 GCA_902766255.1 uncultured Bacteroidia bacterium | reverse complement strand
TTCGAACCTGGGCAGACAGAACCAAAATCTGTAGTGCTACCATTACACCATACCTCAATTCCGGAGGCAAAGATACGATATTTTTGCATAAAACGAGAAAAATAGCTAATTTTAGGGTTCGGAAATTCATCTTACATCTTTATATGGATACACAAAAAGTTATCAAACAAGCCCTTGAGGTCTCCGTCGCGACCAAAGCCCTGGAGTTCGGCGAGGACATTCTGGACAGGGTTCCGGGCCTGTTCAACAAGTTCTTTCCCGGAAAGAAGGCCATAGTATTCGCCGATAAGATTACCTGGAAGGTTGCAGGCGAGAAAGTATTCTATGAACTGGCCAAAGCAGGCGTTCCAGCCACCACTTTCCTCATCACCGACGATCGTTTCCATCCCGACTGGAAATATGTCGAGCAGGTTGACAAAGTCATGGAGGCCGAGCCTGACGGCATCTTCATCGCAGTAGGCGCAGGAGTCATAAACGACCTCGCCAAACTCGGTTCCTTCCGTCACGACCGCCAGTATATCTGCGTCGCCACAACCGCCTCGGTAGACGGCTACACCTCTTCTTCGGCCATTGTCAACGACGAGCGCGGCGCCAAGATAAACATCAAGTCAAACGCCCCTCTGGTCATTGTAGCCGACTCCAAAGTGCTGGCCTCGGCCCCGTGGTTCCTCACCGCCGCCGGCTATGCCGACCTCGCCGCCAAGGTTACTTCAGGCGCCGAGTGGATGATAGCCGACCTTTTCGGCACCGAGCCCATCGACCCTCCCAGCTGGCACGTCACCCAGGATGCCCTCAAGGAAATGCTGGATGACCCTGACGGCATCAAAACCGGTAAGCCCGAGTCGGTCGAGAAGCTGTTCCTCGGCCTCAGCCTGGCCGGAATCGGCATGGAGGTAGCCGGCTCGAGCCGTCCCGCTTCCTGCGCCGAGCATCTGTACGGCCACTACTGGGACATGACCCATCATACCAACAACGGCCGCCCCGTAAGCCACGGTTTCCAGGTTGCCATAGGCGAGCTTACTTTATGTGCCTTCTTCGACGCCCTGTTCCAGATGGACCTGAGCAAGCTGGACGTCGATAAGTGCGTTGCCGCCTGGCCCAGCCTCGAGGAGGAGCAGGAGCGCGCAAAGCGCATCTACGCCGACTTCCCTGTGCCGACCCTCGGATACGAAGAGATTACCAAAAAGTGGCAGCCTAAAGAGGAAGTGCGCAAGCAGCTCCAGAAGGTCAAAGACACCTGGCCTGAGTTCAAACAGAAGCTCCAGGCCCAGGTCTGGCCTTTCGAGAAGATGCGCGACATGTTCCGCCGGGCCGGCGCTCCAACCACCCCCGAGGAGATAGGAGTCACCCGTGCCGAGCTTCGCAAAATCACTGATTACGTGCAGCTTATGCGCTGGCGCATCAATCTGCTCGACCTTGCTAAACGAGGATGTTTTTATGATGAATTAATGGACAAAGTGTTCGGAAAAGGAGGAGTATGGGAAATACAGTAAATCCAATGCTTCCGCTGATTGCCAAAAGGCAGCAGGGAATAGCCGCCGGCATACCTTCGTATTGTACGGCCAATGAAATTGTTATTGAAGGCGTGCTGGAGCAGGCCAAGCGCTTCCCCGGGAGCGTTCTCATCGAGGCCACCAGCAACCAGGTCAACCAGTTCGGCGGTTACACCGGAATGAAGCCCGCTGACTACCGCGACTACGTGTGGCGCATAGCCGACCGCATTGGGTTTGACCGCAGCAAGATTATCCTCGCAGGCGACCATCTTGGCCCCCAGCCCTTCCAGAACCAGCCCGAGGCCGAGGCTCTCGAGAACGCCAAAGAGATGGTTCGTCAGTATGCGGCAGCCGGTTATACCAAACTGCATCTTGATACCAGTATGCGCGTTGCCGACGACGATCGTTCCAAGCCCCTCAGCGACTTTACCATCGCCCGCCGCGGCGCCGAGTTGCTCAAGGTTGCCGAGGCCGCATGGCAGGAGCTGCACAAGCAGGACCCCGGTGCCGTCCATCCCGTGTTCATCATCGGCAGCGAGGTGCCCATCCCCGGCGGTGCACAGGAAAAGGAAGAAATGCAAGTTACCGACCCTGACGCATTTGCCGCAACTGTAAGTGCTTACAAGCAGGTGTTTGCCGAATACGGCCTGATGGACCTTTGGAAGTATGTGATAGCCGTAGTGGTCCAGCCCGGCGTGGAGTTCGGTGACGCCGACGTGCACATGTACAACCGCGCCGACGCAGCAGCGCTCTGCGCCCGCCTCAAGGATTTCCCCGAAATCATGTTCGAAGGCCACTCCACTGATTATCAGAGCCCTCAGGCCCTGCGTCAGATGGTCGAGGACGGCGTGGGCATACTTAAGGTCGGTCCGGCTCTTACCTTCGCCGCGCGCGAGGCGCTCTTTGCCCTTAGTCACATCGAGGACGAGCTCATCGACGATCCTGCTCTTCGCTCCAACTATATCGCCACCGTCGAGAACGTCATGGTCGAGAATCCCAAGAACTGGCAGAAGTATTACCACGGCACACCCAAGGAGCAGGCGCTCAAACGTGCATACAGCTACTCCGACCGCAGCCGTTACTACATGCCCGATCCCCGTATCGAGGCCGCCATGCAGAAGTTGTTCGATAACATCCGTTCAGCCGACATCCCCATGGGCCTGCTGCACCAGTATATGCCGCTTCAGTACGTCGAGGTGCGCGACGGCCGCCTGACGATGGAGCCCCGTGCCCTGGTCAAGGACGCAGTGCGCGTTGCATGTGAGGATTACAACTATGCCGTTGGGAATATAGGCTAGCGCTTTTCCTTGAAGAATTGAAGCATCAGGCGTCCGCACTCTTCGGAGAGGACGCCTGATGTCGTTTGCGTCTTGGGGTGCAGAAGCGAGGGGGAGTAGAGGCTGTAGCCGCGCTTTGGGTCTGGAGCGCCGTAGACTATGCGGCTCACCTGGGCCCAGCAGAGTGCTGCGGCGCACATGGGACACGGCTCAACGGTGACGTATAATGTGCAGTCGGTCAGGTACTTGCCCCCAAGGGCCTCGGTCGCTGCCGTGAGGGCTATCATCTCGGCATGGGCGGTAGGGTCGTGAAGCCGCTCGGTCATGTTGTGCCCCCGGCCTATGATGCGCCCGCGTGCTGCGACGACGGCGCCTATGGGCACCTCGCCCTCGCCCAGGGCAGCGGCAGCCTCCCTGAGCGCCTCACGCATGAATAGTTCGTCCTGATTCAATTAATATATGACGTTGAGCCATGGAGCGTTGCGCTCCAGCCAAGGTTTCATGGTAAAGGGGATGTCGGTGCACATGGCGTCGGAGCCAAGGTATGCGGCAAGCAGGAAGTCGGCGATCTTATGGGTGGGCCACAGGCTCACTATCATTCCTTCCTTGTGGGCCTTTTCAACCATGGCGCGGGAGGTGCCGTCGGTCTTGCAACCCATTACCCATATGTCCTCGCGCTTGCAAGTCTCGATAGTTTCGTCAGTTACGCCTGAGTTGAAGATGATGAGCAGCTCCGATTTGGGACCTTTGGATATAATGTCGGGATGGGCCTGCTTGAGGTAGCGGAGCCCGCGGATGTCGGAAGATGTGAAGCGCAGTATGGAATTGTGGGTGCGGATGGTCTTGGCCGCCTGATATACCCTTTCGGCTACCTCTTCCACAAGTTCCTGGGGGTAGAGGCTTTCTGGCTTGGTCTTTAGCTCGAACTCGACATAAAGGTTGTCTTTGTCCTGCAGGAAGTCTATGAATTCGTCGAAGCGCATCATTTTGTTGCCCTGTTTGGTGCGGAGCTGGTCGATTTCGGCGGAGGTTTTATGCTCGAAGATGCCGGTGCCGTTTGTGGTGCGCTCAAGGGTGTGGTCGTGGGTTAGGTAGAGGACGCCGTCCGCAGTGCGGCGGATATCGGTTTCGAAGCCGGTGTAGCCGGCATCCCAGCTGTCCTGGAATGCTTTGGCGGTGTTTTCGTCCCTTTCGAGGCGGCCGCCGCGGTGCGAGAAAGCACGGATAGGTTGATTCTGGGCAAATGCGCCTGCTGCGATGCAGAGTGCAAAGAGGATAGTGAATGCTTTTTTCATGTTAGTTAGCTTTGTCCGGCTGGCTGGCGCTGTAACGGAAGCCCTTTTCCTGTGTTCTAAGGGCTGCAGGAACAGTGCAGGCCAACCGAACAAATATAAGCAAGATATTTGAAACTTTCGTGAAAAATCCTATTTTTGTGTTTCAATATGAAACTTTTTCTGATCGACGGCCACGCGCTCGTTTTCAAAATGTATTATGCCTTCCTGGGGCGGCCTATGGTGAATTCCAAGGGTGTGGACACGTCCATCCTCTTCGGCTTCACAAAGTATCTCCTGGAACTCATCGACAGGGAAAACCCCACTCACATCGCAGTTAGTTTCGACCCTCCCGGAGGCACCTTCCGCAACCAGATATATCCTGAATACAAAGCCAACCGCAGCGAAACTCCCCAGCTGGTAATAGATGCCCTTGAGCCCTTGACTTCGATAGTCAAGGCGCTGGACATCCCCGTGCTCATGATTCCCGGTTTCGAGGCCGACGATGTAATAGGCTCCATGGCGGTCCGCAGTGCAGCCCAGGGTTTTGATGTGTACATGGTCACCCCCGACAAGGACTACGGCCAGCTGGTGGCCCCCCATATTTTCCAGTACAAGCCAGGCAAGTCAGGCGCCGACAATGAAGTTTTGGGCGAGGCCGAAGTGTGCGAAAAATGGGGCATAGACCGTAGCTCGCAAGTTATTGATATCCTTACTATTTGCGGTGACTCTTCGGATAATGTGCCGGGTGTGCAGGGTGTGGGCCCGGTAGGGGCGTCCAAACTGCTCCGCAAGTACGGCAGCACCGAGGCGGTATACGAGCACCTCGGCGAACTTACTCCCAGACAGCAGGCCCTTTTCGAAGAGGCCCGCGGCCACATTGCCCTGTCACGCGAACTCGTGACCATCAAAACCGACATCCCTTTGGAAGCCACGGCGGACGACATGGTGCTCGACCTTGCATGGACCCCCGATGTCGAGGCTCTGTTCAAGCTCTATGAGTTTCCCTCGCTTATCCGCCTGGTGCGCAAGATATCCGACAAGATTGGCAGCACCGGGAAACTTTTGGCCGGCAGCTTTCAGGCCCCTGTTCAGGACCTGTCCGCCAAAGCCACGGACGTACCAGTGGAGGCAATTACCGACTTCAGGATAGCACTCCACTATTGCGACGGTATCCTCTATGTTGCTGATTCACACGGCGTAGCCTCCGGGGCGCCGGAGGCTTTCAAGGCTATGCTTGAGAAGCCGGATATTACAAAAACCGGCATCAGTCTCAAGCCCCAGATAGAAGAGCTCCAACTCCTTGGTCTTCGTGTCGGGGGCCGTCTGGAAGATATAGAACTGCTTCATTATCTTCTCAACCCCGAGCGCAGTCACAAACTGGATACACTTGCCCAGAGTTACCTTGGAGTCGAGCTCGAGGCCTCAGACAAGCTCGAGCAGGGATCTCTCTTCGACGAGGCTCCTTCAGGCTCCGACCGTAAGCTCGAGGCCGCCGTCCTCCTTCCTCTGGCCGATGCTCTCCTTGCCGATATGGACCGCACCGACACGCGTCTTCGCGAGCTCTACGACCGCATCGAGGAGCCTTTGCTCAAGGTTCTCGCCCGTATGGAACTCGCAGGCGTGAAAGTCGACCTGGACGCTCTGCGCTCTTATGCCGACGGCCTTCGCGCACAGGCGGACAAGCGCGAGGCGGAAGTCCGGCAGATTGCCGGCGAACCGGCCCTCAATGTCAATTCTCCCAAGCAGATAGGGGAGGTGCTGTTCGAGAAGCTCAAGCTCGATCCCAAAGCCCGCAAGCCCAAGAAGGGTAACTGGCCCACCGATGAAAAAACGCTCCAGGAACTGTCAGCCCGCAGCCCGATAATAGATGCAATACTTGACTTCCGCGGCCTGCGCAAGCTGCTGGGAACATATATCGAGCCTTTCCCCTCTTACGTAAGCCAACGTGACGGCAGAGTGCATACCACTTTCAATCAGGCACTTACGGCAACGGGCCGCCTGTCCAGCTCCAACCCTAACCTTCAGAACATCCCCATCCGCACCGAGCAGGGCCGCGAGATCCGCAAGGCTTTCGTGCCCGAGGGTCCCGATGCCGTTATAATGAGCGCCGACTACTCGCAGATAGAACTTCGGATAATGGCGCATCTGTCCGGGGACGAGCATCTTGCAGCCGCGTTCCGCGAGGGTATTGACGTACATGCCGCTACTGCCGCCAAAATCTTCCACATCCCGGTGGCCGAGGTGGACGCCGACAAGCGCCGCATAGCCAAAACTGCCAATTTCGGCATAATGTACGGCATTTCCGCCTTTGGCTTGAGCCAGAATCTCGGATGCTCCCGCTCCGAGGCGGCGAAACTCATCGACGACTACTTCCTGTCTTTCCCGAGCATACGTGCCTGGATCGACTCTACCCTTGCTGCAGCGCGCAAGAACGGCTATGTCGAGACTCTCCTCGGCCGCAGGCGCTACGTTCCCGACCTGACCAGCGGCAACGCTACCGTTCGCTCGTTTGCCGAGCGAAACGCCGTGAACGCCCCTATCCAGGGCACCAGCGCCGACATCATCAAGCTGGCCATGGTCGAGGTTGACCGCCTCCTTCAGGCTGGAGGGTTCCGGTCACGCATGGTCCTGCAGATCCATGACGAACTTCTGCTTGAGGTCCCAAAGTCTGAAATTGAAACAGTCAAGGCCCTGGTGACAGGTGCCATGCAGGGAATAATCCAACTCAACGTTCCGCTAACAGTAGAATGTAATTATGGCTCAAACTGGCTCGAGGCACATTGACGAACTGGTCCGCAGGGCTATCATCGGCGACGGCACGGCGTTTACGGCGCTGTGGGACGCCAACATAGCCTCGGTACGTGCCTATCTGCGCAAGACCATGACGCAGCTGGACCGCTTCTATATAGAAGATGTATGCTCCAAAACCTTCGAGAAGGCTTTCCGTCAGATACGTAGCTTCGATCCATCGCTGGGCAGCTTCGAGGCCTGGCTTGGGCGCATAGCACACAATACTGCCCTGGATGTAATCGACCAGGAAAAACGCCGTCAGCGCGGCTACGTGTCCTTTGACGACGACCCCCGTACCCTCAATGTCGTGGATGCCATGGGCGGCGCCGAGGAGGATGCACTCGAAGAAATCATCAAGACAGAAGCGCGTGAGGAGACCGAGTCCATGGTGGACGGACTGCCTGAAATCTACCGGGACATAGCGCGTAAACGTCTCATTGAAGGAATGCAATATAAAGAAATAGCGGAAGAAACGGGTCTGGAACTCAATACCGTCAGGACCCGTATACGCCGTGCCAAACAAATGCTGGACAAAATGAAAAACCTTATCATCATCGTTTTTGCTGCGCTGGGACTTTCGCTTCAGGCGCTTGCTGCTGATTATCATTACATTGCTGTAAACACCGATGGCACTTCCATCGTCATGGCCGGGAAAGTCGGAGGTCCCCTGAACTACAGGCATTACGGTCCTTCGGTCTCGAATCCGGCCGACTTCACCAAGTATTCCGCCTATGCGGATTCCCACTCGGTAGGGGATATTCCCATGTATCCGACGGCAGGTGGAAAGTTCGTGTTCGAACCTGCTCTTGCAGTCACCTACCCCGACGGCGGCTTGAATACCGAACTGCTGTACGAGCGTTTTGAGCAGGAAAACCTCTCCCCGGACCTCGTACGTACGAAAGTTTTCCTGAAAGACTCCAAGCAGCCGCTGCGGGTGTGCCTGGTGTTCGACGCTTACAAGGCCGAGGATGTGATACTCATGCACTCCGAGATTTCCAACGACGGCAAGAAGAGCGTGCTGCTGCGCAATTTCTACTCCGCCAGCATACCGCTGTGGTCTCCCCAGTACACGCTTACCCATTTCAACGGATCGTGGGCCAATGAGAACCGCATTGAAACAGAGGCGCTTACGCACGGTATCAAAACTATCGAGTGCCGCGACGGCGTACGTACCACCCAGCGCTCCAATCCTTCGTTCCTGCTGAGCCTGGATTCCGGTTCGCTGGACGAAACCCACGGCGACGTAATTGCCGGAGCCCTGCGCTGGAGCGGCAACTACAAGATCAATTTCCAGATGGACGAGGCAGGCCGTATGTACATCCTGTCGGGCATCCATCCCACCGGCGCCGAGTACACCCTCGCCAAAGGTGATACTTTCGTGACTCCGGAAATGGTGCTGACTTACAGCACCAGGGGCGCGGGACAGGCAAGCCGCAACCTTCACGACTGGGCCCGCCGCTATGGCATGTATGACGCCTCGATGCACTGCCCCATGCTTCTGAACAGTTGGGAGGGTGCATACTTTGCTTTCAATACCAAGACGTTGACCGACATGATAGACGATGCCGCTGCGATGGGGCTCGAGATGTTCGTGCTCGATGACGGCTGGTTCGGCAACGGAGAGTTTGCACGCGACTCTGACAAGGCAGGCCTGGGCGATTGGGAACTCAATACGAGCAAGATTCCCGAGGGTATTGGCTACCTGGCCGATTATGCCCACTCCAAGGGCCTGAAGTTCGGAATCTGGATTGAGCCCGAGATGGTTAATCCAAAGTCGAACCTTTACCGGAAGCATCCTGAATGGGTTGTGAATGAAAAGGGCCGCGAGGCGTATCCTGCCCGTAACCAGCTGCTTCTTGACTTGAGCAATCCCAAAGTGCAGGACTTCGTTTTTGATGTGTTCGACCGCACCATGCAGCTTGGCGACATCGACTATATCAAGTGGGATTGCAACCGTCATGTATACAATGTCGGCTCGACTTATGAGTGCGACCAGGCGAATTTCTGGGTAGATTATATCCGTGGCCTGTACAACGTGCTGGAAAGAGTCCGCGCCAAGTATCCCAAGGTGTTCCTGCAGTCCTGTTCATCGGGCGGCGGCCGCATGGACTACGGAGTGCTGGAATGGGCCAATGAGGTGTGGACAAGCGACAATACCGATGCCCACAGCCGTGCTTTCATGCAGTATGGTGCCAGCCTGATCTACCCCGTGCAGATACTGGGTTCGCATATTTC
Source organism: uncultured Bacteroidia bacterium (assembly GCA_902766255.1). Taxonomy (GTDB): domain Bacteria; phylum Bacteroidota; class Bacteroidia; order Bacteroidales; family UBA932; genus Cryptobacteroides. The sequence goes on along the minus strand of CACXCS010000050.1, from coordinate 7,890 downwards.
TGCCAGCCCCAATCACCAGACCGGCCGCATCATACCTCTCAAGTTCCGCTGCGATATGGCCGCTTCGGCGCGCCTGGGTATGGAAATCCAGCCCAAGCAGCTTACCGAGGCCGAGAAAGAATACATCAAAAAGTACCTCAATTCCTACAAGGGGTTCCGCGACATTGTGTTTGACGGCGACCTGTATCGCATCTCATCTCCTTATGAGAGTGATCATTACGCAATTATGTACGCAAGCAAGGACAAGTCCCGTGCTGTGCTCTTCGTATTCTGCCTGCAGTACAACGGCCGCGGCCTTGTGCCCAAGTTCAGGGCCGGCGGACTTGATCCTGCCGCACGTTACAAAGTGACTGAAATAGCTCCCGAGGGCAAGGCGTTCTGGGGCGAGGGAATGGAGTTCGGCGGAGATTATCTCATGAGTTTCGGACTCAATCCTGGAATTAACAAACCTTACCAGAGCACGGTGTTGCTCCTCGAGCGTCAATGAGAAGCACCGAGACCGATTTTGCCCGTGCCCTGGAACTCTACCGGGAGTGGAACGAGCGCATCAATGTGGTGTCCCGCAAGGATATAGACAATCTTTACCGGCATCACATACTGCATTCTCTGGCCATAGCCCGTTATATGGAGCTCCATTATCCGGCCGGCGTCCTGGACGGAGCCAGCGTGCTTGACCTGGGCACCGGCGGCGGTTTTCCGGGCATCCCCCTGGCAGTGGAGTATCCCGAGGCGGAATTCACCCTTTGCGACTCCATAGGCAAGAAGGTCCGGGTGGCGCAGGCTGTGGCCGAAGGCCTTGACCTTAAGAATGTTACCTGCATCAATGCCAGGGCCGAGTCACTAAGCCGCACGTTCGACTGGGTTGTGACCCGGGCAGTCGCTTCGCTGGACGTCCTGTACCCTTGGGTAAAGGGCCGTTTCAACCGCAGCATATTGTGCCTGAAGGGCGGTGACGTGCTGCAGGAGATATCCCTCCTGGGTGGCCGCTGTGGTGTTGAACCGGGCCGGGTGAGGGTCTGGAGCATAGAAGATTGGCTTAAAGATGAATATTTTAAAGAAAAATTTGTAATTGAAATCGGAAAATCTTACCTTTGCCCTCCCAAATTTGCTTAATTATAAAATAATCGAGATATGAAACGTACATACCAACCCTCAAACCGCAAGAGAGTCAACAAGCACGGTTTCCGTGAGCGCATGAGCACTCCTAACGGTCGCCGCGTTCTCGCAGCACGCCGCCGTCACGGCCGCAAGAAACTTACCGTTTCTTCAGAAGACAGGTACTAGCCAAAACTCAGGGTTATGGACCTGAAAGATAAATTCGTAATCACCATCAGCCGCGAAGTTGGCTCCGGAGGTCACTCCGTGGGCCGTTTGCTGGCTGAAAGGCTTGGTGTCCGCTTTTACGATAAAGAGCTCATCAATGCCCTCAGGGAGAAGTTCAATCTCACCACTTATGAGATCGAACGCCTCAAAGGGGAAAAGAAAAACTGGTTGTCGGATTTCTTCAGCAAATTGTCCCCGATGCCTCCCCAGTCGATGCTCAACGACCCTGAAAGCGTGTATCTTGAGAATATCAGCTCCCAGGTTACCACGGACGACATTTACAAGTCAGAGACCGCTATCCTTAAGGAACTGGCAGGCGAGTCGTCCTGTGTAATTGCTGGCAGGTCCGGATTCTTTGCGTTGGAAGGTCATCCCAACAAGTTTGACGTGTTCATTACGGCGCCGCTTGAGAATCGTATCCGGAGGGTTATGGCCAAGCAGAACCTCAGCGAGGATACTGCCACCATAATAGTCGGAGAAGTTGACAAAATGCGTGAAAACTACGTCAAGCGCTACACCGACAGGAGCCGCTACGACGCTCGCAACTACGGGCTTTGCATCAATATGGACAAGCTCACAGAGGAGCAGGCCGTAGAAGTGATACTAAGTTATCTTGGAGCCCGGTAGGGCTCATAAAAACAAAAACTGGCCGGAAGGCCAGTTTTTTTGTATTTGTGGGAGATAACGGACTCGAACCATTGACCCCCTGCTTGTAAGGCAGGTGCTCTAAACCAGCTGAGCTAATCTCCCTGAAGAGGACTGCAAAGTTAGTCAAGTTTTGCGGATTTCCAAAATTATTTGCGTTGTTTTGGAAATTGTTGCAATAAGTCTTATCTTTGAAAGATATTTATGCGAAAGATTGCAGCGCTGACAATGGTCAGGAATGATGATTTCTTTCTGGGCAAGTGGACGGAGTACTACGGCAAACTGCTCGGAAAGGAGAATCTTTTCATCTACTTTGATGGCGAAGACCAGCAAGTGCCGGCCTGCGCCGATGGCTGCAATGTCGTTGTAATTCCCAGAGTATCAGGTAATGTAAGGATATCGGACAAGTTGCGTGTCAACATCCTTTCCGCACGTGCGGCGGAACTTCTCAAAGAGTATGCGATGGTTATCGGCACCGATGTTGACGAGTTCCTTGCCGTCGATCCGGCCATTGGTGTAAGCCTCCCGGAATTCCTTCTTCAGCAGGATGTGAAGGGCCACAATTCCTTGTCGGGCCTTGGTTGCGACGTAATTTACGATCAGTCCGATGCACCCCTTGACGAATCTCTGCCTCTTCTTGCCCAGCGTCGTTCGGTGCTTCTGTCCACACGCTACACAAAGACCTCCGTGCTTTGCGCTCCGGTCCAGTGGGGGAGCGGTTTCCACCGCACCCGCAAAGGGGACTTTCATATCTGCAAAGACCTGTACCTCTTCCACTTCGGCTGTGCCGACCCTTCCATCATAGGCCAGAAGCAAGCCGATGCCGACCTGGTGTCCCGCGGCTGGAAGCGCCACCTGAAGAAGCGCCGCCGCCTTATCGACTCGCTGCCCTGTATTAAATTCAGGGATTGGGACGAGTGGACGGTCAAAGCCAGGAAACTCCAGAGCTGCATCCGTCAGCCTTACATCTGGAATAAGCCTGCAATGCTCAATATCAGGGCCAAGGTCCGTGTGCCTGAGCGCTTCTGCAAGCTTTTCTAATAAATATTGCTCTCGAATTCCGTCGGTCCGTTCACGGTGATGTCCACCCGTGTGGTGCTGTTGCGCCTTAATACAGGCAGGGGAATGCGGAACTGCTTGGTCATGCCCTTTATCTCACATTCCAGTACAAGTACGGTTGCCGGCGTGCCTATGGTTGCCGCCGGAGAGTCGTTGGGGTAGCAGAACAGCTCGGTACCGGGGCTCTGCGAGAATACACCGATGTCGTATGGCAGTTGTACTCTGTCGGTTGCAGCAATAAGTTCGGATGGGCGAAAGCCGCCTGTCCTGAGGATTTCCGCCCCGGAATTGACATTCTCAAGATATACGCGCGGGTCTTCGAGCCTGACGTAGTTCTTCATGGTATTTGTAATCATTCCAAGCATCACCCTTGACATGAGCGGGCTTATCGGAACGGTGCCTCCCTCGCCGGCTTCGAGCTTAAGTGTGCCGCTCATCAGCGGGGAGTTGGGGGAGTCGGAGCTGAAGTCGCAACTCAGTTCTTCAGCAGCGTCGTAACGGGGAGGGGCGTTGCTGAATAAAGGCTCGGCAGAGTTGGCCACAGCCACCGCAATAAGGTCTTCCTTCGGGCCATAGATTATTATGCTGTCGGGTAGGTGCTCATATACTCTCTTGTGTCGCAGGCCCTTCATATCGTCGGCGCTGTACAGCAGCAGGTCCAGGCGATGAACCGGATGAAGAGTATCGGACAGATTGTCAACCACATTGAATTTCAAGCATATTTTGCAGCTGTCTACGGGGACCTCAACCAGATCTGCCACATCCGGCCCAATGTTGTGGGTGCAAGAGGATAACAAACAGGCCGGCAATGGTATAAGCAAGCTGAACAAGAGTATTAGTTGGGGCAGAGGGCCCCTCGGCGGTCGCCGGCAAAAGAGAAGTGATATATGCCGGCCTGTTTGGTTCCATTTCTGATTCATAGTGCTGCAAAGCTACCGCAGTTCCAATGAAAGCCAATGGAATCAAAAAAAGTGTAAATCAGATTTTGCTGATTCTTTAAGAATTGTGCTTGGTACCCCCTTTCGGACCACTCAGAAGCTCCATGTAGCGGCGTACGAATGACTCCTGCCTGAAAGCCGTTTCGGCTATACGGCGGCTCTTGAGGCCTGCGGCTGCCAGAGCTTCAGGACTGAATGATGCGATTCTCAGAAGTGCATCGGCTATGGCAGACGGGTCGGAAGGATTGACCAGGTATCCGTTTTGACCTTCAGAAATATAGCGGTGATTGTCGCTTACCCGGCTGCATACTACGGGAAGGCCGCAGGCAAGGGCCTCTGCCAGTGAATTGGGTGTTCCTTCGTAAAAACTCGGCAGGCAGAAAGCATCGAAGCGGGAGTACAGTTGCTCAGAATTGGATTCTGAAGGGTAGAAGTGAAAGCGTGCCTGCAAACCAAGCTTGGAGATAAGGTGCATGCACTGCTGGTAGTACCTGTCCTGTTTGTCGGCTCCGTACCAGCTGAAGCTTATTCCGGGGCACAGGGCTGCCGCCTTGATGAGCCCCAGTGCATTTTTTCGTGCTGATAACCTGGCCGTTGTGACTACCCTGAATGGGCCGTCATGGGATTTTTCTTTATCTGTGGCTGGGCGGAAACGCTCAAGGTCAACGAAATTGGGAATAGTGTATATCCGGCCAGCCAGGCGAGGGGAGTACGTCCTAATGAACTCGCTCTGGGCGTAGCTGTTGCATACGATGCTGTCGGCATAGCGTCGGTATAGTCCGAAGCGGAGGCGGTCGTGGAACTGCAGCCTCAGGTTGCAATTCCTCTCGGATACGATGAGCCTCAGACCGGGGCACAGGCGTTTGACGAGGCATGCCTTGATATTGGTGCCTGCCAGAAATGAAATCAGTACTTCACACGCGTTCTCCCTCAGGTGGGCGGCTATGTCGCTGATGAGCCTTAACTCGCCGCCCCTCTGGGGAATATAATTGTGTCTGACCCCTGCTGCTGTCAGCGATCCGGAGTAGAAACTGCCGTCGCGATAGGTAAGGACTTCCGTATCAAGACCCTCGCGGAGCAGCATTTCTGCCAGCCCCGCGAGTTGTCTTTCAGCCCCGCCCAATCGCAGGGACGCTATTAAGCAACAGACTTTCACACGCTATGCGCCGAAGTTGTCGTACAGGATGTTTTCAGGTGCCACGCCGAGCGAGTCGAGCAGCTGGTTGACCGAAGATACCATCATAGGAGGACCGCACATGAAGTACTTGATATCCTCGGGTGCCTCGTGGTCCTTGAGGTATGTTTCGTTCATGACGTTGTGCACGAAGCCTGCGGTGTACTTGACTCCAGCGGCATCAGCTGCGGGGTCGGGACGGTCCAGTGCCAGGTGGAACTTGAAGTTGGGGTACTCCCTCTCGATCTCGGCGAAGTCCTCGAGGTAGAACGCCTCCACGAGGGCGCGTGCGCCATAGAAGAAGTGTACCTTGCGGCCGGTATGCAAAGTCTTGAACAGCTGCATGATATGGCTGCGCAGAGGCGCCATTCCGGCGCCGCCTCCGACGAAGATGTATTCCATATCCTCGGGATCGTCCTTGGGAAGCAGGAATTCGCCGAAGGGGCCGCTGATCATCACTTTGTCGCCGGGCTTGCGGGAGAATACGTAGGTCGAAGCTATTCCCGGAGGAACGCCGGGGACGAACTTGAATACTCCCTTGGGCTGGCTGCGGTCGAACGGAGGAGTGGCGATACGCACGTTGAGCTTGATAATACCCTTCTCGCCGGGATAGGAGGCCATGGAGTATGCCCTTACTGTAGGAACGGTATTCTTGAACTTCAGGCCTGTGATGCCGTACTTGTCCCAGTCGCCCTTGTAGATGTCGGCTACGCCCATGTCGGAGAAGTCGGCCTCGTATTCGGGTATGTCGATCTGGATATACTCGCCGCTCTTGAACTCGAGGTTCTCGCCCTCGGGCAGCTTGACGGTAAACTCTTTGATGAAAGTGGCAACGTTCTCGTTAGAGATTACCTCGCACTCGAGTTTCTTGACGCTCAGGGCGCTTTCGGCCACCTGGATCTTGAGGTTGTCCTTCACCTTGACCTGGCATCCGAGCCTCCAGCCTTCCTTAATCTGCTTGCGGTTGAAGAAACCGGTTTCGGTAGGGAGGATCTCACCTCCGCCCTCGAGCACCTGTACCTTGCACTGTCCGCAGTTGGCTTTGCCGCCGCAGGCCGAAGGGAGGAATATCTTCTCGCCGGCGAGGGTGGCCATAAGATTGTTGCCGGGGGTGACGTCAAGCTCTTTCTTGCCGTCGTTGATGTCGATCTTGACAGTTCCCTTGGGAGTGATCTTGGCCTTCACGAAAAGGAGGAGGGCCACAAGGATCAGCGTCACTATGACGATGATCGCAATTGATGCAATAATTGTCTGTGTCATAGCTGCTTAAAGTTGGATGCCCATAAATATCATGAATGCCATACCCATGAGGCCCACGGTAATGAAGGTGATGCCTATACCCTTAAGGGGCTTGGGAACGTTGCTGTAGCTCATCTTCTCGCGTATTGCGGCGAGTGCCACGATAGCCAGGTACCAGCCGATGCCGGAGCCGAGCGCATACACAAGGGGCTCACCGATTCCGGTGAAATCTCTCTGCTGCATGAAAAGCGAACCGCCTAGGATTGCGCAGTTCACAGCGATCAGCGGCAGATAGATACCGAGCGAGGAGTAAAGCGAAGGAAGGAACTTCTCGACTATCATCTCCACGAGCTGTACGAAGGCGGCGATCACGGCGATGAAAATGATGAAGCTCAGGAAGCTGAGATCTACCTCTGCAAACTGGGGCCCGAGCCACTTGAGTGCGCCGGGCTGGAGCACGTAGGTGTTCAACAGCCAGTTGAGGGGGAGCGTGCAGAGGAGCACGAAGATGACGGCAAGGCCGAGGCCGTTGGCGGTTTTTACATTCTTCGAAACTGCCAGGTATGAGCACATACCCAGGAAGTAAGCGAAGATCATATTGTCAACAAAGATTGACTTTACGAATAAGCTGATATATTCCATAAGGCTGTGCTGTTATTTTTCCTGAAGATCTTTGTCGATAGACCTGTGCACCCAGATAATGCAACCCAGGAGTATGAGGGCGAAAGGAGGAAGGATGACCAGGTTGTTGGGGATGTATCCCGCAGGCAGGACCTGGAAACCGAACAGAGTACCGCTGCCGAGGAGCTCGCGGAAGAATGCCACCACAACCAGGATCAGGCCGTAGCCAAGTCCGTTGGCCAGGCCGTCGAGCAGCGAGGGGATGGGCTTGTTGCCAAGGGCGAATGCCTCGATGCGGCCCATGACGATGCAGTTGGTGATGATAAGACCGATGTACACCGACAACTGCTTGTCGATGGCGTATGTGGCCTCGCCGGCTTTGAGGATCTGGTCCACCAGAATCACCATCATTGCTACCACAACCAACTGCACGATGATTCGCACGCGGTTGGGGATGGTGTTGCGCAGCAGCGAGCAGATGAGGCTCGATATGCCGGTAACCACGATGACCGAGAGAGCCATCACCAGCGCGCCTTTGAGCTGGACGGTGACGGCCAGAGCCGAACATATACCGAGCACAAGGACGGTAATAGGATTGCCCTTGAGTATCGGATTGAGGATGGTTTCTTTAAGTTTCTTGTCCATAACTTATTCCTCCTCTGTGTTAGTAGTTGTTTCAATGGCGTGCTCCTCTAGGGCGTTGAAGAATGCGCCGAGTCCGAAGTGGTTCTCGTATGCCTTGAACCATACGCCCAGTGCCTCGTTCAGGCCCTTGGAAGTCATGGTGGCGCCGGTTATGGCGTCAACTGCATTGGAAGCTCCGCTGGCCTCGGCGTTTTTCTCCAGCCTGAAAGCGGGTGTTTCTCCCCACTCGACGGTCTTGCCGATGAA
>CACXCS010000049.1 GCA_902766255.1 uncultured Bacteroidia bacterium | reverse complement strand
TGCGATATGAGAAAAACACTTATGATCGCGCTCACACTGCTGATGACATTCTCGGCAGTGAGTGCAAGCGCCCAGAGCAAAGACCGCAGAAAGTCTTTCAACAGCTGGGACAACTACGAAATCACCACCGAAAAAGTGGGTGTTGACGGCACCAAGTTCGTCAAGGTCTGGGGCTTCGGCAAAACCGTCGATGCAGCAACCATGGCAGCCAAGGAAAATGCCGTCCACGCCTGCATCTTCAGGGGCATTCCCGGCAGCGCGACCGCAATGAGTACGCCTCCCATCTGCCCCAATCCCAACACTCTGGCCACCCACGAGGATTATTTCCAGAGCTTCTTCGCCCCCGGCGGCCCCTATCTTGCTTACGTCAGCATGACTACCGATGGAGTTCCCTCGGGCACCGATAAGCGCAAAGTCAAGGGCGGATACAAGGTTGGCATTTATGTTCAGGTTATGTACGACAACCTCAAGCGCAAACTCGAGGCTGACGGCGTGGCTCGCAAACTTAGCTCCGGCTTCTAGAATATGAAAAAAGCATTAGCACTTGCAGCATTGCTGCTTGCCTGCCAGTTCATGGGCTGGTCTCAGGCAAAGAAACCTACGATTATGGTTGTTCCTGCCGACGCGTTCTGCGAGCGCAACGGCTTCGTCCAGAGAATCGACGCCATGGGAGAAACCGTTTCCTCTCCCGACTATTCCAGGGCGATGAAGGAAAACGCCGACATCCGCACTCTGGTTTCCGCAATGGCCGACTTCATGGCCAAGAACGACTTCCCTATCCAGAGCCTCGAGCAGGAACTCAAACGTCTCCAGACCGAGGACGCCGAAATGGCCATGATGACCGGCCGCTCCGGCGGAGAAGTCGAAGAAACTCCCCTTGAAAGGCTCCGCCGCAACGCCAGGGCCGACATCATCCTCGATCTCGACTACGAAATCCACCGCATGGGGCCTCAGAGGCAGGTCAGTTTCAACCTTCAGGCAATTGACGCCTATTCTTCCAAGATCATCTCCGGCAACACGGGCGTAAGTTCCGCTGCCAACGTTCCCCTGACTTCCCTGCTTGAGGAGTGCGTCCTGAGTTTCAAGGACAACTTCCTGAGCGGACTTCAGCATTATTTCGACGATCTGTTCGCAAATGGCCGCGAGATTTCCGTCACCTTCATCCGCTACGACAACTGCCCCTTCTACTTCGACGACGACATTGAAATCGACGGCGAGGACTACGAATTCGGCGAGTGGGTTGAAGAGTGGTTCCAGGACAACACTGTCGAGGGCCGCTTCACCACCGGCGCAAGCTCGGGCAACCGTCTCCGCTTCACCCAGGTACGCATCCCTCTGTACGCACAGAACCGTAAGGGCCGCGACGTAGCCATCGATGCCGACGACTTCGTCAAGCCGCTCGTCCGTGAGCTCAAGAAGAAACTCAACGTCACCGTCGGATCCTCCCCCAGAGGCCTTGGCGATGTATGGATTACCGTTGGCGACAAATAGTAAGCGATTATGAAAAAGATTTTAGCAACCGTACTTCTGGCGTCGGCCTGCATCGCCGCACTGGCCCAGAACAACCAGGGCAAGATGGATGATTTGGGGCGCATCGCCCTCACCCCCGTAATCCTGGAGAACAGCTACATCCCTGCTGCCGCTTCCAACGTGGTGCTCAACAAGCTCACCCAGATCGTAACCCAGAACGGCCTTGCCGGCGACAGCTACGATCCCCGGTTCATCATTACCGCCAACATGGTGGAACTCGGCCACGAGGTCACTGCAACAGCTCCTCCCATGCAGGCTTACACTCTCAGCCCTACCCTCTATATAGGCGACGCCGCCACCGGCACCTTATATGCAACCTGCGCCCTTAATCCAATCAAGGGAGCCGGCACCAACGCCACCAAGGCTTACATGCAGGCTGTCAAGATGCTCAAGGCCAACTCCCCCGAGGTCCAGAGGTTCATCGAAACGGGCAAGGTCCGCATTATCGAGTGGTACAACACCCAGATCGACTTTCTTATCAGCGAGGCAAACGCCCTTGCCGGCCAGGATAAGTACGATGAGGCCATCGCACTTCTGTTCACCGTGCCTACTGTTTGCAAGGATGCATTCGACAAGGCAATGCGCGCCGCAGAGCAGATTTTCCAACAGAAGATCGACATCGAGGGCGCACAACTGCTGAATATGGCCACCCACGTATGGAACGCCAACCAGCACTGGAGCGGGGCCAACGAGGCTGCCACATACCTCTCACAGATCCATCCTCTTTCATCTTCCGTTCCAGGTGCAATGCAGCTTTCCGAAACCATCGGCAAGCGCGTAAGGGAACTTGACAACAGGGAGTGGAATTTTGAAATGAAGAAGTTCGACGCGCATGTGAGCCTTGAGAGCCAGAGGATTTCCGCGATGGCAGAAATCGGCAAGGCCATGGCCAAGCGTCCTGTCAACTATTACAACATGAACAGCTTCGGCTGGTGGTGATCAATATGAAAAAGTTAGTTTTTGCAATGCTCGCGCTGCTTCTGTCAGCAGGAGCTTTCGCCCAGGAAACCGAGTGCATCAGCAAGGAGATGGACGGCAGCCTCACGCTTCGCGTATGGGGTACCGGACGTAACCGTACCGACGCCCTCGAACAGGCCAAAAAACAGGCCGTATATGACGTCCTGTTCAAGGGTGTTACCCGCGGCAACACCGATTACAACATGCGTCCTGTCATGACTGAGGTCAACGCCCGCCAGCGTTATCAGGACTACTTCGACATCTTCTTCATGGACCGTGGCGAATACCTCAAATACGTCAGTATGGAAGATAAACGTGCAGGATCCACGCGCGTAAAACGCAATTTCCGAGATGTCAGCGTTGGTACTACCGTAAGGGTTCTCGTTCCACAGCTTCGTGCTAGACTTAAGTCAGACGGCGTATTATGAAAAGATTGATACTTATTGTCAGCTTTGCGCTGATGCTTGCGCCCGCCTCTCTTTTCGGGCAGGCCAAAAACAGCGGTTACGTGCTTCCTGACGAGCCTAAAAGGGCAAAGTATATCGACTTCCCAAGCCTTAATGAGGGATTCTGGTTTGCGGCCCAGCTTACCCCTGCTACCTTCTTCAGGGAGGGATTCAGCTTCCGCGGCGAAGTGATCGGAGGATATCGTTTCGGTGAATTTTTCAAAGTGGGTGCCGGCGTAGCTCCCGGAGCTATCGGCGGGATATTCCAGATGCCCATCTTCGCCGATTTCCGAGGAAACATTATTTCCCAGGAATCCCGGATGGTTGTTCCGTACTGGAACGTTGATCTGGGCTACTCTGTCAGCCGCATATACTCGGGATTCTATGCCTCCCCTACCATTGGCATCCGCGTCGGTATGCCGCGCAACGACTTTATTGCCGGCGTTACTTACATCGCCCAGTTCGTTCCCGGATCTATCGTCCATGGTTTAGGTCTCAAACTGGGTTACGAATTCTAATTCGTCAGTCACTAAAGAATGAGGGCGACCAATACTCACATATTGGTCGCCCCATTTTTTGTTGAGCTGTGCGGCAGTCGGCAGTCACCTCCGGAAGGTTCCGTTCGCTCCGATCACTCCATCCCTCCCAACGTCTCCTGCGTCATCACTGCGCGATAACATGTATCCGTCGGGCCCCTCCCTCTAACGTGTCCGAGGGTGGACACGCCTTCCTTGAGGTGACTGCCGACTGCCGCACTCCCTAGGGCGCTCCATCTGCTGCCCCCTTGGGCAGACGAAGTTGTCATACTCTTTTTAGTCCATGCCTTTTGTTAAGGGTGCAGCGGGATGGACCCTTGACGCCAAATAGGGCCGGAAACGGCGCCAAGGGTGCCGGCATCAGGACCCTTGACAGCGACGCTCGCCTTAGTGATCCACGACGGGGTGCAATCCGTCCGAGAACTCGAAACAAAAAAAAGGATGACATCAAAGTCTAATGGACTTATCAGTCATCCTATTTGTTATGTAAAGCGGTAAGCCTGAAAGACTAATATCCGAAGATTTCTTCGAGGGTTACAGTCTTTACGGGGCCGAGGGTCTTGAGATAATCCATATCAAGGTCCTTTATGTCGCCAAGGATTGCAAAGGTGTAATTGCGATCTTTGACCCATTGCTCCTGTACCGCTTTAACATCGGCCAGAGTAAGGTTGGGAAGTGCCTGGAATACAGCCTTGTCAGTAGGCTCGGACAGGCCCATGCGACGGCAGTTGCGATAAGCCCACAGCACAGACTCGCCGGTGGTGCGCTGGGTGCGCAGACGGCTTTCAAGAGCGTCTTTGGCAATTGCGAAAGCAGCGTCGGACTCGGGCATGTTGTTGATGATATCATCGAACGCCTCGACAGCCTGGCGCATCTTGTCATTCTGGGTGGCAATGAATGCCTGGAACGAATATGTGCCGTCAGCATAGTTGGGGTCGCGAAGGCGTGCCCAAGCACTGTAGGCAAGGCCACGGGCCTCGCGCATCTCCTGGAACACTACGCTGTTCATTCCGCCACCGAAATACTCGTTGTAGAGAGTAAGCTTGGGTTCGCTCTCGACATCCATCTTCTCTCCCCTGTTCGAGTATTGGATATAGTACAGTTGCTTGGCATCATACTGGGCAAGGAGTACGCTGGACTCAGGAGTTTCAACCATAGGTGTAAACTTCTCGGGGATAGCCTCATAGGAACCCTCGAAGACTACGGCCTGCTTGAAGTCGGACTCGTTCATGGGACCGTAGTAAAGCACCTCGCACCCCTTGGCCATGATGTCCTTTACCTTCTGAAGGAGTTCGTCAGAAGTCAGGGCTGCCACTGCAGCATTGCTCAAGGTTGTTTTCTTGATAAATTCAGGGCCGTACGAAGCATATGAGCTGAGGGCGGAGAAGCAGGCGCGCTGATTCTTCTTGCCGTCGGCGCGGGTCTTGAATTCATCAGCCTTGAGGTTGGCGAGGATATCATCGTTGCCGACAGCACCGAACGCAAGTTCGCGTGCAAGAGCCAGGGCCTCGGGCATGTTCTCGCTCAAGCCGCTGATGCTCAGGGTGCTCTGGTGAGCGCCGGCATACAGGTTCATGCTGCATGCCAGTTGATACATGCGAGCGGCAATATCCTCCGCGCTCTTGTCTGCGGTGCCAAGATATTGGATATAGTCGAATGCCATGCCAAGCGCAGGGTCATCCTCGGTACCGACATTGTAAACAAGGTCGAGATTGAAGATATCGTTGAGCTCGTTCTTCTTGTACAGTACGTCCACACCCTCAGCAAGCTGGAAACGGGACATGTCCTTGTCGAAGTTTACGAATACAGGCTCGATAGGCTTGACGCGGGCTTCCTTGATCTCCTTGAGGAAGTCGCTCTGGGCGTCACGGTTGGTGGCGATAGGAGTAATCTTGGGAGCGGAAATCTTCTGCACTGAGGTGTCCTCGCCCATGCGCTTGTAGACGATGGCGTAGTTGGATTCGCCCACAAACTCCTTGGCCCATGTCACAATATCGTCTTTGGTCACAGCCTCGTAACGCTCGATTTCGCAGGCGGCGTCTTTCCAGTCTATACCGTTGATAAAAGCATTCACGTAAGCCATCGCACGAGAACCGTTTTCCTCGAGCTGACGCATCTTGTTGAGCTTTATGTTGTTGATGGTAGCACTTATGAGGTTCTCGTCGAATTCGCCGGCTGCAAGTTTGGCTATCTCGGAGAGAGCAAGGTCGCGGATATCATCCAGGGTCTGTCCCTCCTTGGGACGTCCCATGACAAGGAAGGAACCGTAATCCGGCTGGATATTGGCACCAGCATACATGAACAGAGCCTTCTGCTGCTGGTTGACATCAAGGTCGATAAGACCGGCCTTGCCGTTGTAGAGGATGGAGCCGGCAATCTCGGCTACGGCACCGTTCTTCAGGTCGGCGGCGCCGGGAAGCCTCCAAGCAAGAGCCACATTCTCGGCCTCGAGGCCGTAAACCTCTTTGACAATGGGGGCTGCAATAGGCTGCTCGGGCTCGAATTCAAGGGCGGGGATGGACGGATTGGGTTTCCAGTCGCCGAAGTACTTCTTGAGAATCTTCACCATTTCGTTGGGGTTGAAGTCTCCGGAAACGCATACTGCGATGTTGTTGGGCACGTAATAGGTATCGTGGTACTTCTTGACGTTGGTGATCGAAGGATTCTTAAGATGCTCCTGGCTGCCGAGAGTTGTCTGCTTGCCATAAGGATGGTTGGGATAGAGTGCCTGGTCGATGGCTTCCCACATCTTGCGGCTGTCCTGGGTAAGGGACATATTCTTCTCTTCGTAGATGGTCTCCAGCTCGGTATGGAAGCCGCGGATGACGCCATTGCGGAAACGGTCGGCCTGGATGCGTGCCCAGTTGTCAATTTGATTCGAAGGGATATCCTCGACATAGACAGTCTCGTCGCTGCTGGTGAAAGCATTGGTGCCGTCAGCTCCTATCATCGCCATGAGTTTGTCATACTCATTGGGGATAGCAATCTTTGATGCCTCATAGCTAACGGAGTCAATGCGATGGTAGATGGCCTCGCGCTCGGCTGGATCGGTGGTTTTGCGGTACACTTCGAAAAGCTGTTCAATCTCGTCCAGGAGGGGTTTTTCTGCGGCATAGTCGCTGGTTCCGAAATGCTCGGTACCCTTGAACATAAGATGCTCGAAGTAGTGGGCAAGACCGGTAGTTTCGGAAGGGTCGTTCTTGCTACCGACTTTGACAGCTATATAAGTCTGGATTCTGGGCTGTTCCTTGTTGACTGACATAAAGACTTTCATGCCGTTGTCAAGAGTGTAGATTTTAGTACCCAGAGGGTCATTTGGAACGGTCTCGAAGCGTGTGCAGGAAATAACTGCGACACAGACCGTTAGCAGTGAGATAATCAATCGTTTCATAATACACGGACTAAATTTGCGCAAATTTAAAAAATTATTGATGATATTTTTGTGGATATAAAAATAATTTTTAAATTAGCAGCGAAGTTTTTCATAGTTTAAGTTTAGGTTAAGTAGCGGGGCGCTCGCAGTGATGCAAGCGCCCCGTGAATTTTTTATTTCCATTGGTACTCAGATATGTTTTGTACCCCCGGTATGCCGTAATATGCCTCCACGATTGTCCCTTTCAGATATATCTGGCGCCCCAGCAGTTCCGGATGGTCGACCAGGTTCAGCTCGTCACGTATATCCCCTTTGGCCAGCTGTACGGACAGGCAGGACGATTTGTCGGTACAAGAAGATTTGGACGCCAGCACAAGATTGGTTCTGGAAGAAAAAGGAGCCGAGAATGAGCACTTGCTCGACGAAAGGTCCCCTCCTACTATATATCCATATACCCATACGTCATCTTCGCCAGTGTGCTTTTTTGCCACAGGTACGCTATAAGCCTTGTCAAGATCGTTTCCGCCACCGCTGCCGTTGCTGCCGCCGCCTATCACAAACTCCTCGTCGGTCCAGTTGCGCGTAGTATCCACCTGCACATCCACGCCGCTCTTTGAGGCGTCCGCACCAACATTCACGCCCAAAGTAAGAATCTGCTGCGGCTCGAGCCTGCGCGTGAAGAGCGTTTTCTCCATGCCGCCGTCGGACATCTCAAGATTTACATTGCCCGCCTGGAAAAAAGCTATGCGCTTCTCAGTGAAGCCATACATCAACTTGCCCGCCGTAGACTTAAGGAAAAGGACCGCAGAAGGGTATGCAGCAAGGAATGACGGAGCTATGCGCAGGCGGATACCCGCATTCATCTGAACGCAAGACAGAGTGACCACAGTAGTCTTGCCTGGCTTGATGGCAGCCACCTGTGTATCACCGTACTGGGGTGTATCGAACAGAGGCTCGGAAAAATCGCAGGATCTTGCGTACACTGTGTATGTCCCCTCGTCAAGCGTATATTTGTCCAGCGACGCGCCGTAAGTACCATCGTAAACCGTTCCGCCTTTGGAATCAGTGATTGTAAGAAGGAAGTCGTTCGTGTCCGGGAAAGCCGCCCTGGTGGGAGGAACAGTACCTTCAGCGAAGTGGATTTCAAGGATGCCTTGACGGCCTAAAGATTTCATTAGGGCCTCGCATGAGACCAGGAGCGGGAGAAGCGCCGCCAATAAAAGAAGTGATCTTTTCATAGTACAAGTATTTTTGGCGCTAATATATGCTGATTTTCGTCACACCTCTTTAAAAATCAGCAAAAAGTAAGAAGTTGTACGCCCTAGGCGAATCGAACGCCTATCGTAGGAACCGGAATCCTAAATTTTATCCATTAAACTAAGGGCGCGGTAATTCGGTTGCAAAAATACGAAAAAATTGATTAACTTTGTCAAGATGAAAAGGGCATTTCTATTTCCGGGGCAGGGCTCACAGTTCAGCGGAATGGGTAAAGAGTTATATGACAGCTCATTACGCGCCAAGGAACTAATGGATGAGGCCTGCAGGATACTGGGATTCGACATAATTAATATAATGTTCGACGGCACAGCCGAGGATCTCAAGGCAACCAGGGTTACGCAACCGGCTGTCTTCCTGCATTCGGTAGTGCTTGCCGAATGCTCTTCCCTTCCTTCTCCCGATATGGTCGGCGGTCACTCGCTGGGCGAATTCAGCGCCCTCGTGGCCGCCGGTGCAGTTTCTTTCGAGGACGGCCTGCGCCTTGTCGCCACCCGCGCCTCGGCCATGCAGGAATGCTGCGAGGCCCATCCCGGAGCTATGGCCGCCATTATCGGCATGGACACCGAAACAATTGAGCGCATCTGTTCGGAAACTCCGGGCACAGTGGTTCCGGCCAACTACAACAGCGAGGGCCAGATAGTCATATCCGGCGAAGAGTCCGCAGTTGTTGCCGCATCCTCGGCTCTCAAAGAGGCCGGCGCCAAACGCGCCCTCATGCTCCCTGTAGGCGGAGCCTTCCACTCCCCTCTGATGGAGCCTGCCCGCGAGAAACTTGCCCTGGCCATCGAGACCATCGCTTTCAGCACTCCCCTATGCCCCATATACCAGAACGTCACCGCACGGCCGGAAACAGACCCGTCAGCCATCAAAGCAAACCTGCTGCGACAGCTCACCTCCCCTGTCCGCTGGACACTGACAATACAAAACATGCTCTCAGACGGTGCCTCTGACTTTACGGAAATCGGTCCGGGGACTGTACTCCAGGGGCTTGTAAAGCGCATAAGCTCAGGAACGGAAGGCATAACAATCCAAGGAATCCAATAACACACACATATTTACAACACAATGGCACAAAAGAAATTTATCACCTGTGACGGTAACCAGGCAGCAAGCAACATCGCGTATCTTTTCAGCGAGCACGCCGCCATCTACCCTATCACCCCCTCCTCCACCATGGCGGAGAACATCGACGAATGGGCAGCCCAGGGCAAGAAGAACCTTTGGGGCGAAACTGTTAAGGTTACCGAAATGCAGAGCGAAGCCGGCGCGGCAGGAGCCGTCCACGGTTCACTTCAGGCCGGAGCGCTTACCAGCACTTTCACCGCCTCCCAGGGCCTTCTGCTGATGATTCCCAATATGTACAAGATTGCCGGCGAACTGCTGCCCGCAGTCTTTCACGTATCAGCCCGCGCCCTTGCATCCCATGCCCTCTCCATCTTCGGAGACCATCAGGATGTAATGGCCTGCCGCCAGACCGGTTTTGCAATGCTGGCATCCGGCAGCGTCCAGGAAGCTCAGGACATGGCCGCAGTGGCCCATTTGTCCACCATCAAGTCGAGCGTGCCTTTCCTGCACTTCTTCGACGGCTTCCGCACCTCCCATGAAATCCAGAAGATCGAGGCTATAGACGAAGATGCCCTCCGCGGAATGGTAAGCCAGAAGGCTCTTGAGAACTTCCGCGCCCGCGCCCTCAATCCCGACGCCCCCGTCACCCGCGGTACCGCCCAGAATGGCGACGTCTACTTCCAGGCTGTCGAGTCCCGCAACCAGGTTTACGAGGCAGTTCCCGACATCGTAGCCCGTTACATGGGCGAAATAAGCGAGCTCACCGGCCGCACCTACAGGCCCTTCGAGTACTACGGAGCTCCCGACGCCGAGAACATCATCGTGGCAATGGGTTCCGTTACTGAGACCATCCGCGAAACCATCGATCATCTTGCCGCAGAAGGCCGCAAATACGGTCTCATCTCCGTACATCTGTATCGTCCCTTCTCCGAGAAGTACTTCCTCAAAGTGCTCCCCGCCAGCGTCAAAAGGATTGCAGTGCTTGACCGCACCAAGGAGCCCGGCGCCCTCGGAGAGCCTCTGTTCCTGGACGTCAAGGCACTCTTCCAGGGCAAGGACAACGCTCCGCTGGTCATTGGCGGACGCTACGGTCTTTCCTCCAAGGACACCACTCCCGCACAGATCGTCGCCGTATTCGACAACCTTGAGCTCAAAGCTCCCAAGGCTGACTTCACCATCGGCATAGTCGACGACGTCACCTTCAAGAGCCTCCCCGTCAAGGAGGAAATCTCCATAGTCAAGCCCGGCACCACCGAGTGCAAGTTCTACGGTCTGGGCTCCGACGGCACGGTAGGCGCCAACAAGAACACCATCAAGATCATCGGTTCTCACACGGACTTGTACAGCCAGGCCTACTTCGATTACGACTCCAAGAAGTCCGGCGGATACACATGCTCGCATCTCCGCTTCGGCAAGTCCCCCATCAAGGCCCCTTATCTTGTAGGAACCCCCGACTTCGTCGCATGCCATGTTCCTTCTTACCTTAGCAAATACGATGTTCTCAAGGGCATCAAGGACGGCGGCAGCCTCCTGCTCAACTCCCTCTGGGACGAGGAAGAGACCCTCAAGCACATCCCTGATCATGCCAAGGCAGTCATCGGCCGCAAGCACATCAAGCTGTACATCATCAACGCCACCAAGATAGCTGCCGAGATCGGTCTGGGCGGACGCACAAACACCATACTCCAGAGCGCATTCTTCCGCATCACCGGCATCATCCCTGCCGACGACGCCGTCAAGTACATGAAAGACGCAGCCCTCAAGAGCTACGGAAAGAAAGGCGAGAACGTCGTCAACATGAACTACGCCGCCATCGACCGCGGCGGTGAGTACACCGAGGTTAAGGTTCCTGCCGAGTGGGCAAATATCACCGCCAAGTTCGTCAATCCAAACGCCAGCAGGCTCGCTCCCGCCTTCGTCAAGGAGATAGCCGACGTAGTCAACGCCCAGTGCGGAGATACCCTGCCAGTCAGCGCGTTCATGCCCTGGAACGACGGTACCATGCCCAACGGCACCGCAGCATACGAAAAGCGCGGCGTAGCCGTCAACGTTCCTGTCTGGGATGCCGAAAAATGTATCCAGTGCAACACCTGTGCATTCGTCTGTCCTCATGCAGCCATCCGTCCTTTCCTCCTCACCGAGGAAGAGGCTGCAGCTGTACCCGCAGGCCTCAAGCTTGCCGACGGCAAAGCCAACCTCAAGCAGTACAAGTATGCCCTTAGCGTTTCTGTGGCAGACTGTACCGGTTGCGGCAACTGCGTCGACGTATGTCTTGCCAAAGACAAGGCCCTCACCATGGAGTCCTACCAGGACAATGTCGCCGAACAGGTCAATTACGACTATCTCAACTCCAAGGTCGGCTACAAGCAGCCGTTCGACCCCAAGTCCAACATGAAGGCCGCCCAGTTCGCCCAGCCTCTGTTCGAGTTCAGCGGCGCCTGTGCAGGATGCGGTGAAACTCCTTACATCAAGAATATCACCCAGCTCTTCGGCGACCACATGATGATTGCCAACGCCACCGGTTGCTCCTCAATCTACGGAGCTTCCTTCCCTGCATCCCCTTACTGCACCGACGCAAAGGGCCACGGTCCTGCATGGCAGAACTCCCTGTTCGAGGACTTCTGCGAATTCGGACTCGGCATGCGTCTGGGTAGCGAGCGCATACGCGAAACCGTCGCCGGTCTCATGAAGAAAGGCCTCGAGTGCGAGAAGTGCTCCGCCGAGATGAAGGAACTCTATCAGAAATGGCTTGACAATCGCGGCGATTATGCAGTCACCCGCGAGGTTGCCGACAAGCTTGTTCCAATGATGGAAGCATGCGGATGCGACGTAAGCAAGAGCCTGCTCGCACTCAAACAGTTCATACCCGCCCGCAGCCAGTGGATCTTCGGCGGCGACGGAGCCTCTTACGACATCGGCTACGGCGGCCTTGACCACGTGCTTGCCAGCGGCGAGAACGTCAACATCCTGGTACTCGATACCGAGGTGTACTCCAACACCGGCGGACAATCTTCAAAAGCTACCCCTGCAGGTGCTATCGCCAAGTTCGCGGCCTCCGGCAAGAAGATACGCAAGAAGGATTTGGGCATGATGGCAATGAGCTATGGTTACGTATATGTAGCCCAGGTAGCAATGGGTGCAAGCCCTGTCCAGTACATGAACGCCATCAAAGAGGCCGAAGCATACGACGGACCTTCACTCATCATCGCCTACGCTCCTTGTATCAACCACGGACTCAAGGCCGGCATGGGCCTGAGCCAGAGGGAGGAGAAGCTCGCGGTGGAGTGCGGTTACTGGCATCTGTACCGCTATAATCCCCTGCTCGAGGAGGCTGGCAAGAACCCGTTCAGCCTTGACAGCAAAGAGCCCGACTGGACTAAATTCCAGGACTTCCTCAAAGGCGAGGTACGCTTTGCATCCCTGAGCAAACTCTATCCCGAATCCGCAGGCGAACTGCTCGCGAAGACAGAAGAGTTTGCAAAGATACGCTACAGCACTTATAAGAAGCTCTCCGAGTAGGAAGCCTTGTAACATATTCAAGCAGAGCCGGCCCTGAGGCCGGCTCTGTTGTTATTGCAAGCGTATCCAGTTAAGTATCAGAACCGCCCGCCGCCGGAGCACGCTGAAGTCGAGGCTGGAGATATCGTCGGCGGGCTTGTTGGTATTCATGGTTATGCCGGAAGTGAACATCAGGGCTGGCACACCTCTGCGCAGGAAGGGCGCCTGGTCGGAGATCCTGGTATAGAAATAGTCGGTGAAGCTTTTGCTCCGGTAGTAGTCGTAATAGAGCCTCAGGCGGGGGTCCTCGTTTGCCTTGTCAAACTCCTTTTCAAGCTTTTGCCCTCCCAGGATGATAAGGAAGTCGGGACGGTACTTGTTGGGAGGAGCAAGGGTACTGCCGATCGTATCGATGTTCAGCACCATCGACAGCTTGTACTGGAGACGGGCAAAGTTTTCGGCGCCTGCAAGAGTCTCGGAATAGGCATCAAGCGCAGCGAAGATATAGTTGGTGCCGCTCCCTGCAAGGCTGTCGGCCAAGTGAAGCATTACGGCAACACCCGAGGCATTGCTGTCGGCTCCGGGGTAAACGGTGCCGTTGATAATGCCGAGCCCGTCGTAATGGGCGCAGATGAGGATATACTTGTCGCTGCGGGAATTGCCCCGGTTGACTGCATAAATATTACGCCCTACCCCGCGTGAGGTGCTGAAAAACTGCATGCGGCTCTCAAGTCCGCTCTGCTGGAAACGGCGCATGATATATATCGATGCTTCTACCGAGCCTCTGGTGCCAAGACCGCGGCCTTCAAGAAGTGGGTCGCTAAGAAACTCCACATCCTCGCGCAGACCGGCATGCAGGGGCGCAAAAGCCGCAAGGGCAAGGATGACCGAGACAAATATTTTGCTGAAGCGCTTCAATTCGGCACGATAAATGTTTATCTTTGCAAAAATAGTGAAAAAGTTTTTCCTGACAATATTCCTCCTGCTTTGCAGCGCCGCTTCCGTTCTTGCCCAGTACGACAAGGATGTTTTCAACATGCGCGGACGGCTTGCCCTGCAGGATGGCAAATATACTCAGGCAATTGAACATTTCAATATCCTTGCCAGACTCGACAGTACCGACTACTGGTGCTTCTTTTTCAGGGGCATAGCCAAGTACAACCTCGGTGATATCCGAGGTGCGCAGAACGACTTCAACACCTCGGTCCGCCTCAATCCGGTGTTCACCAACGGCTACCATTACAGAGCCATAACCGAAAGCCGTACAGGCGATTATGAGAAAGCCTTCGACGACTTTGACAAGGCCATCAGCCTTCGTCCGGGCTTCAACGGACTGTACTACAGCCGCGGAGTGACCAACTTCCTTGCACGTCGTTTTCCGGAGGCAGTTGCAGACTTTGACCGCTACATCCGCAAGGAGCCCAAAGATCCATCAGCGTATTTGAACAGGGGTGCATCCCACCTCTTCCTAGGCGATACCCTCAAAGCCATGGACGACTATAACAAAGCCATCAAGCTTGACCGTTTCGAGCCGGAGTGCTACATAAGGCGCGGACGCGTATATGCCGCCCAGGAGAAGTTCCCCGATGCCATAGCCGACATGACAAGGGCCGTCGAACTGGATACCACCAACACCTTCGCCTACTTCAACAGGGCCCTGCTCTACTACGAGGTGCACGACTACAATGCAGCCATGAGGGACCTTAACAGGGTTCTCAAAGACGAGCCAGGCAATGCACTCACCCTTTACAACCGCTCGCTGCTGTACGCCCAGGTGGGCGAGCTTCCAAATGCCCTGGAAGACATGGACCGCGTAATAAACATCAATCCCCGCAACGTGCTGGCCTACTTCAACAGGGCTGCCATCTTCATGGAGATGGGCCGCTGGCGAGATGCACTGGCTGATTATGACAGGGCCATCGAACTCTATCCCGATTTTGCCAAGGCCTACCTTAACCGCTCTTATGTCGAAAACCTGCTGGGGATGACAAAAGAGTCAAAGGCAGACTATCGTACCGCGCAGCGCAAAGTGGGCGAATACCGGGCTAAAAATGCCTCCGGCGAGGCTTCTTTCGCAGATACTACACGCAAGTACAACTCCCTCCTGGCGCTCGATGCCGATTTTGCCAAGAAGGACTTCGACAACGAACTGCTTCAGCACAGGGATATCGACATACGCCTAAGGCCCCTGTACAAGTTCCATCTGGCGGCGACTCCAGAAGCCCGCAACCTGGCGCTAAGCAATCGCTATGAGAACCCGCTTATAGACCACTTCATCGACTCCGTCCCCGTGCCTGTGGTAGTCTCCAACAGCGACAGCCTGGCGACTCTCAAACTTGTACGGTCACTGTCGTCCGTGCTTGTAGGAGACGGCAGTTCGGGAGCGGGCAAAGACAAACTCTCGCTCTCCGAGAAATACTTCATCATGGGTATCTATGATGTTCAGCAGAAGAACTATACGGGAGCTTTGAACTACTTTGACAAAGCGGTTGAAACTGCCGCCAGCGACGCCGAAAAAGACCTCTACTCCCGCTATTATAAAGCATTCTACCTTATGAACCGCGGCGTGCTGAGAGCAGAGATGATTGCCTTCATAGCTTCTCTTGAAGGCAACGTACAGACTCTGTCCATGGACGATCAGGGCGCCACCAGGGCCAGGGTGTCCGACAGGGTTGCCCGCAGCTACGACTATTCCGAGGCCATCGAGGACATGCAGGCCGCTACCGAAATAGTACCGGATATCCCGTATCTGTACTTCAATCTGGGCAATCTGTACTGCCTGAGCGGCGAGATGGTCAATGCCATAGACGGCTATTCCCAGGCCATACGTCTATATCCCGTCATGGGGGATGCATACTTCAATCGAGGCTTGGTTCTTATCTACCTGAAAGACAAGGAGAAAGGCTGCATCGACCTGTCCCGTGCCGGCGAGCTCGGGGTGGGAGACGCATACAGTGTCATCGACAAATACTGCAAGAACGACGATGAGCATTAAATTCAAGTCTTTCTCGTCCGGCAGTTGCGGAAACTGCTATTTCCTGGGTGTTTTTTCTGAAGAAAACCGTCGCTGCGAGGCCGGCGTAATCATCGACGCCGGCGTAAGCCCCCGCAGACTAAAGAAAGAACTTCAGTGCGACGGCTTGTGCTTCGACGATTTCAGTGCGGTTCTTATCACCCACGACCACATGGATCATATACGTTCCCTTGGGTCGTTCTGCAAGCACATCGGCAAGCCCGTGTGGGCGACTGAGAGCCTGCACCGCGCCCTGTCGAGGCACACTATGACTCGCTTCCAGATTACCGATTACCGCATGGAACTTCAGGAGGGAACTTGGAACGAGCTTATACCTGGAAGGATAAGCGCCTATTGCTTCAGGGTACCCCATGATGCTAGCGATACTGTTGGATATGCTATCCTCCTTGATTCATACAAGTTCGTGATAATGACAGATATAGGAGAGATGACCCAGGAGGCGCTCAACTGGGCCCGTCAAGCCGACACCGTGGTCATTGAGAGTAATTATGACCCGGAAATGCTGCGCCTTGGGCCGTATCCGCCGGAACTGCAAAAGAGAATCCGCAGCGGCCATGGTCACTTATCCAACCCGGAGTGTGCAGAAGCGATACAGGCCTTCAGCCACGATGGATTGGAGCACATTTTCCTTTGCCATCTGAGCGAGCATAACAATACTCCTGAATTGGCATATAAAGAGAGCCTCCCCTTCATCGGAAATGCTTCTCTCGCCACCCTCCCCCGCCAGACCGCCTCTCCTCTTATCACTCTTGCTTACTGACATGTCCAGCTAAATGATGGCGAAGTCTTTTATGTTTGAGGGGGTGAAGTAGAGGAAGCCGAACTGGTAACTGCCGGGACTGTCGGCCGTGCCATACAGGCCGAAGAACTCAAATGCCTCGCGGAAAATGCGCTCGCGGTCGGAATCGTTTTTAAGGCACTCCAGCGGAACTCCAACAGACACAGCCTTATGATCCTCGGCATTGAATTTAACCGCCGCAGGTATCCCTGAACTGCCGTACCTCAGCCACACCGATCCCCTGCCATCAGCGTTGCGAATTCCGTCAGGATGCGGCACTGCGTAGCACTCTTCATTCATCTCGTTGTAGAACGGCATACCAGCCAGGTCACCGGTATTGGAGGCATACGAAGATGCCCACTTATATCCCAACACATTCTGAACAAACTGCTTGGAAGACTCAGTAGCCGAAGTATCCACCTTAATGCCATATATATTGCCCCATATATCTGTGGCGATACGGGAACCGGACACAAGGATATTGCCTCCCTTACGTGCCCATACGCACAGAGCCTCTTGAAGCTGCTTTGGGAAAACCTGGTACCGCGTCGGCGACACTCCCCTGCCTGATTTAGTGGAAAGCTGGGCTCCGCAGATCAAGTCTACAGTACTGAACAAAGCAGCAAGCGTAGTATCGGCGGAGAAACTCTCGGATGACATTGAACAGAACGGGAAACCCAGCTTGAGCAGGGCGCGTCCGTGCACAGCAGGATAATCGAAGCTATTGCCTGCTACGGGAATACCTGCCTTGTCGATATAGGAACCGCCGAAGCCCGGAGCATCGTCGCTCTCCCACTGAAGGGGCCTGCTGAACTCGTAATTCTGGCCGATATATGTAATGTCCCTGATGTAGGGCATTCCATCGTCCAGACGGGACTCAAAACCAGCATAGTCAGGAGTATCTATCCATGCCGGTGCTGCAACGCGGTCGAAATTATTGACCACAAGCACCGTTGATCCCCGTTTACGCTGAGGTATGCCGACCGAAAGTATCTCAGAGGGGAAAGACGAGCCGCCGTCATTCCAGGCTTCCACCTTGTAAGAATATATGTGCCCGGGCTCGATCTGCATCTGGGCTTCGCAGTCCGTCACCGGTACTCCTTCGTCAAAAGCTCCGTCATCAACCCTGGTGTACACAGTGTAGCCCTTGGGCTTGGCTGTGGTCTCAAGTGGATCGGCAGTTGCTTTCCACCTCAGAACAGCCATGCTGTCCCCCTGGAAAACGGCCGAAAAAGCATGCACCGGAAGCGGCTGGACAGTATAGCCCGTACCGTAACGGCATGCCAGATACTTGAGGATGCCCTTGTAGACGGAGCGGCCCACGGTAAAGCGGAACGCAGGGTCAAGGCCGTACTTCATGTCCGAGAAATTCTGGTGCGAAAGCAACTCCAGGAGCACCGCAGGCACGTCAGTAGTGCGGGATTCACTGTACGAGCGATCCCAGAGCTGACGGCGCTGCCATTTGGGTTCATAAGTCTTGCGTATATCTTCAACTACCTGAGTCTGAACGAAGTCTGCGTACGTACGCGAGGTGATGCGGTCGCCTCCTTCCGTAAAGCGGCGTTGGTTTTCGTTCTTTAGAGTATAGATTGAGAGGGTGCCCACAATACTGTCGTTGGGAGTCACGCCGGCATCGGTGTGGAACGCCAACGAGCAGTCGAACGGAATGCCCTTCTGTTTGCGCATCATGCGCGTCCACGCACCGCGGGTGGCGTAGTCACAGGTGTAATCGGTCTCCCACTCGCGGAGGGTGCTGTCGGCGCCGGCCCAGGGCATCCAGTAGGACGCTCCCTCGGCGAAACTGGGCATGCCGGAGATTCTGCCGCCGCGGCTCACCTTGCCCATGCCGCCTCCAAAGCGTACGGCGTCAGCCGCAACGTATTCTCCCTGAGGCCCTTTGTTGTCCAGTTCAACGTATGCATCCGTACCGGGAACAAAAGTAAATGTTCCAAGATACACCCAGGTGCCCGCGCCCTTGCGCTGGTCAACCTCGAACTCGGTAGTGCCGCCAAGGTGATGAACTGTATAGCGGGCGGCGCGGCAGTTGTTGCGCGTATTGCCGTAACTGACATACACGGCATACTCGCCTCTCTGCGGTATGTCGGCAGTCCAGCGGGCAACAGAGGCCGGTGTTACGCTGCAGGCGGCCTTGCGGAAAGTGCCGGTACGGAAAGGATTGTCCACAATCGTATACTCTTGCTTGATGTCAGAGAATCCGATTCCCCCGTTCTCCCAGTTGCCCTCTTCGGAATAGCTTCCCGCTATACGCAGCAGGCCGTCGCCTTGACGGACAAAGCTGGAATCGTTGTCGCATATCACCTCGTTGCGCTGAATGTCACGTTCCCTTGGGGTCATTACGTAGGCACCCGCATTTTCAAGCATAGGTATCAGATACTCAAGCACATAGCTTTGCGTATACATATCTTCGACCGTACGGTGCAGCGGCGCACGCTGCCAGCGCCAGGAGTCCATTTCCTCGTTGTAATAGTATCCATGGCTCTGCCACAGCACAATGTGGCGTCCGTACAAACCTCGCGAGATCTTACGTGCTCCTGTGCGGTGTACCAGCGGAATCCGCGAAACATTCTTGACAGAATGAAGGAACTCAGGAGACTTGCCGTTACGTGTGAGCTTAGGGGTTTCCAGTTCTTCCAGCCTGCAGCCGGAAGCATTGCATGAGCCGACTTTATATCCTTGAAGAGCCTTTTCTCCTTCAGTATTGAGCTGAGAGAGGAACCACAGAATGTCATCGCTATGCCAAGGATAATCAGACAGACCGCTGCCGAAGTAGAGGTCGAGGGCATCGCCCCTTAGGTATATCTTGTCAATCTGGACTTTGGACTTAACCCGGAAACGCCGGTTGCAGCGCTGGGTGAGCGTATCGCAGACCACGCTGAAATCGGCAGCACGGGGAATGCCCTGGGCAGATACCCAGAGACTCACCAGCAACAACGCCAAACCGACAATAACCCTACGCATTTTTCTTTCTGTGAATAAACAGCCCGATAATGAATGTAATCACGGATCCGCAGGCCAAAGCTATGCGGTCAGCCTTAAAATCCGCAGGATCCATTGTCCGGTAAGGTAGTTTCCCCTGATAATACTCAGTCCCCCATGCCATGAGGCATCCGAGGCCGAACAGCAACACAATGATAATCAAGGTTTTCACTACCCCGAAACGATTCATTTCCAACGAGAAAAATGCAAGTACTGGGAAAGGCAGGAACATTGCAAAATGAACCAGTTTGTCGGCAGGAATGCCGAAGATATTGCGCGGCACATCCGGCATCTTGGTAAAGTTGGCAAAGCATAGCACAGCAACCGCCACAAGATACAGCACCAGAAGCACCCTTATAATCCAGACTTTTCTCATAGCGACTGCATATCGTAAAGTTTCTTGTAATAACCGTCAAGAGCGAGGAGTTCCTCGTGACGCCCGCGCTCAACTATACGTCCCTGGTCTATCACCACAATCTCGTCCGCGCCTTTGACCGTGCTCAGGCGATGAGCTATGGCGATAGTCGTGCGCGAGCTCATAAGTTTATCCAGCGCATCCTGCACCGAGCGTTCGGATTCGGTATCCAGAGACGCCGTGGCTTCATCCAGAATCAATATGGGAGGGTTCTTGAGAATGGCACGCGCTATGCTGAGGCGCTGGCGCTGGCCACCGCTGAGCTTGACGCCGCGGTCACCGATATTGGTATCGAATCCTTCGTCCTTCTCTTCTATGAAATCCAGGGCATTGGCAACCGATGCCGCTGCACGAACGCTGTCGATACTAGCATCCTTTACACCGAATGCAATATTGTTGAAGACAGTATCATTAAAAAGTATGGGGTCCTGATTGACGTTGCCGATCAACGCTCGAAGCGAGCGCAGCGAAACATCCCTGACATCTTTGCCGTCTATGGTAATCGAGCCGTCGGAAACATCGTAGAAACGTGGTATAAGGTCAACCATAGTAGATTTCCCGGAGCCGGAAGCGCCGACTATGGCGACGGTGCGTCCCTTGGGAATTACCAGATTTATGTTGTGAAGCACCTCACGCCCGTCAGGGTAATGGAAACTGACATTCCTGAACTCAATCTTGTCTTCGAAAGAAGGTAGAGCTTCGGGGTTCTCTTTCTCAACTATGGTGTTCTCGGCCTGCAGGATAGCATCGATACGCTCCATGCTGGCGAGTCCCTTTGGGATGCCGTACGCAGCCTTCGCAAGCTCCTTGATGGGCTGGATGACACTGTACAGTATGACCATATAAAAAATGAACGTAGGGGCATCGATTACAGAGCGCTCGCCCAGGATCAGGGTTCCGCCGAACCATAGCACTATGGCGATCATAACGGTGCCCAGGAACTCACTTACCGGATGCGCAAGCACCTGACGGGTAGCCACCCTCGAACTCTTGTCCTTCATAGCTCCGGTTACGCTGTCGAAACGCCGGGCCATTTTCTTTTCGGCCAGGAATGCCTTTATGATGCGAAGGCCGCCGAGAGTCTCCTCTACCTGGCTCATGGTATCGCTCCAAAGCGTCTGGGCTTCTGTGGACTGCCTTTTCAACTTCCTGCCAATCAATCCCATAAGCCACATCATCAAGGGTGCAAACACCAGTACGAATACGGTAAGCTGCCAGGAAATGACTATCAATGTTCCCAGATAAAGGATAATCAGAATGGGGTTCTTGATCAGCATGTCCAGAACGCTGGTTATCGAAGTTTCCACCTCCTGAACGTCTCCGCTCATGCGGGCGATGATGTCACCTTTGCGCTCCTGGCTGAAATAGCCAAGCGGAAGAGACAGAATCTTAAGGTAAATCTCCATCCTCAGATCCTTGACTATTCCGGTGCGGATAGGAACCATGACTGCCGAGGCTCCAAAGTAGCAAGCTGTCTTGATGGCAGTAAAGAACGAGAGCGACAGACAGAGCATAAGCAGCACCGTTCCGGCTCCCCACTGCTGCATAGCGTCGGTTACGAACCAGTAAAGATTGTTTATAGCTATGTCCTTAAGCGCTACGCCAGGAGTATCCCAAGCCATGAAATCATACTGCATCTCATTGATATTGAAAAGAATCTGCAGTATGGGAATAAGCAGCGAGAAAGAAAATACATTGAAGATGGCGGACAGTACATTGAGCACGACCGACCCGCCGAGGTAGCCCTTATACGGGGCTGCATAACGCTTCAATATTTTCCAGAAATCCTTCATTCTTTAAAATGTCTTGACAGGGCATCCGAACCAGTTGACCATCATCAGGTAAATAAGGCCGCTGACCACAATCACTGCCGGTATGGTCAATATCCACGCCCAGACTATATTCTTGGCCGTAATCCATTTGACCGATTTCATACCGCGCGTAAGCCCTGTGCCTATGATGGAACCGGTGATGGTGTGCGTGGTGCTCACGGGAATACCAAGCACTGCCGTGAGAATAAGCGTAATAGCACCCGAAGCTTCAGCACAGAAGCCCTGAGTGGGGAAAAGTTTGGAAAGGCCCTCGCTAAGGGTCCTGATGACGGACCATCCTCCGGTTATCGTTCCAAGGGCGATAAGTCCGTAGCAGGTGAATTTGAGCCACATAGGCACAAAGAAGCCGGTATATCCCGCAGCCTGCGCCGCCTGAGCTCCATTGCCGTAAAGGAACTGGAACACGGGATTGTCAGGTTGCTGTGCAAAAGCAGTTGCGAGCAATATGGCAATGATACCCATGGTCTTCTGTCCGTCGTTCCCGCCGAAGCCAAGCGAGAAAGCTGCGCTCGATACCAGCTGCATCCGCCGGAAGGTCTTGTCCACCTTCTTGACATTTACCTTATGGAACAATACCATAATGAGGCAGTTAAGCACGAAGCCCAGCACTATGCCTATGAGCGGGGAGATGAATATGAAAGCAACGATCTTGAAGATACCGCTCGCGATCAGGTATGAGCCACCATATACGAACCACACCGGGCCTATAAGGCCACCTACCAATGCATGAGATGCCGATACAGGCATGCCAAGTTTGGTGCAGAGGAAAATGTACAGCACGGAACCCAGCAGTGCTGCCAGGATCACATACACGTCAATGCAGTTCTGGTCTACTATGCCTTTACCCATGGTGGCTGCGACTGTAGTGTCGAAGAAGAACAAGGCCATGAATATCCAGAAAGCCGCCCAGAACACAGCCAGTTTGGGAGGCAGCGCCTTTGTAGCCACCACGGAGGCGATGCAGTTGGCGGCATCGTTCATACCGTTGGTAAAACTGAAGGCCAGCGCAATCAAGGCTGTAATCAATACAATGGCAACCATATTAACTGTTTTTGACCACTATGCTGCGTATCTTGCTGGAAACCACTTTGGCCACGTCAGATGTGTCTTCCAATGCCTGTGCTATGTTCTTTTTCTTGACCAGCTCGATGGGATCCTTCTCGAATTCAAACAGATTGGACATATATGACTCGTAAATGTCATCCACCGAGTGTTCGATCTCCTTTATCTGGTCACACAGATGATCAACCTGCTTTGCATCTTTGCGGAGAGTATCGAAATGCCTGGTTGTTTCAACTATAAGAGCCGCTGCCTTGTCGATGAAATCAGCTATTTCGATAAGTTTCTTGGACGTATCTTTGGGCTGATATATAGCAATCTTTTTCGATGAATCCCTGATGGAATCAAGGAAACCGTCCATTCCCTCGGCAAGCTCGTGGATATCATCCCGGTCAAAGGGGGTAAGATAGGCATTCATAAGCACTTCCACAATCTTTCGGGTGATATTGTCGCCCTCGGTTTCCCTTTCTTTGATGCGATGTGCCAGCATCCTTCGATTGTCAGGATCGGCCTCACGTGTCTGCTCGAGAAGAAGTTCCGAAGCTTTCTTGATGTTTTCTGCTGACTGTACGAAAAGGGGGAAGAAACTCTTTTCTTTCACCACAAATAACTGGAGGAAATGGTCGAAATTCATATCTATCTGGTTTTTAATATATTATACTTAATGGAAAGGGTCGCACCAAAGCAATCCTGCAAACACATGCCTTTATCAAAATACAAGCCCGGGATTATATCCAGGATTCCTCTGAAACAAGGTATCATGGCAGTAAAACCGGCGCTGAACTGCCCGAGTGGCTTATCGAGTCGCAGTTCAGGCCTATAAATACCGTCAGCATCGAAATAGCAACCGTAATGCAGCGAGTAAGTCGCCACCAGGCGGTAAGGAATCTTGTGAAAGAGACTGCCCGATACCGCAAAATGATGCGCCTGCAGCAAATTGTTGCCAGTTCCTTGCATGTAATAATTGCCCGGCTCATCCACCTCGGTTGAATAGCGCGAATAAAACAGCGGATTACCGATCTGGCGGGTATAAGCGCTCCAGCCGGAACGGTAAGCAAAGTTGTTGCAGTAATTGTCGGCGCCGCCTACAATAAGATAGTACTTCCCGTCATAGGGAGCAAGATACAGGCGTTTGCTTCCCGATGCAATCTCGGCCTCTGTAGCAAGCCTCCGCTCACAATCACCCGACTGGTTCATGGTGTAGTGATATTCGTACACTATGTCGCTGATCCAGCGCGACTTATCTTTAAAAGAAAAACTCAGGGTGTTGACTCCGTCGGGGAAATTCCGGAAAATCATTCCGGAGCGGTCGTCGTAAGGTATATCATGCTGGAAACAGATGCTCCAGGATCCGGCCTTATAATCAACCCTAAGCAATTCCCTGCCCCGATGGTCGCCAAGCGAGTTTACCTGGTCGCCAAGCGAAGCGTCGGAACCTCCTGAGGCTCCCGTCAGCACCCGCAGATAATCAACGAACGAATGGGGCTGTACTCCCGCCTCCTCATTCCTGCCGGCCCAGAGGGTATAATGGTCAATACCGGCCGTAAACCACAAGTGCTCCCCTGCCTTAACACGCAGATACAAAGCTGTATTGTGCACAAGGGCTCCCTGCATGTAACGCCGCCCGAGAGTAGCGTAATCGCCAAATCGGCCGTACAACTGTACATGACCGCCGGTGAAAGGAATATCGAACGGCTCCAAACGCACTGAATAGCCGGGCAGGGTGCGGGCATTGCCGCTCAACATGAAATTGCCTCCGGTAACCGAAAGAGTGCCCAGAGTAGCGTCGGCGGCCATAAAATCCTGCTCGGGGTGAATCATTCCCAAATCGAGGCGCAGCTTTCGGTAACGGAGCGACGCATTAAGCTCGTCTATAAGTACTCCTCCGCCGAACCAGTCGGTCCTGTAAGCTAAAGACGTGCCCCAGCGCCACTGCAGGGTCCGCTGCTCATCAAATGAAGTTCCGGCACGCAGCAGACCAAGGGTACCGCTGCTCTCCGGCATGATTCCAAATTGGTTCGTAGTGGCCCAGAACGGCATATGGTTATAATATGCGTTCGATGAAAAAGCTCCGAGGAGCATCAGGGACACCACGAAATCGTTCATATGCTATATTCTTCCGGGGTATGCTTCCAGGGCCTTTGCCAGGCACTCAAGCGCTTTTGCAAGATCGTCTTTATTAAGCACATAGGCTATCCGGACCTCGTGCTTGCCCTCGCCAGGCTCGGTGTAGAATCCGGCGGCAGGAGCCATCATCACGGTAGCGCCTTTGTAACGGAACTCGCTCAGGCACCAGATGCAGAATTTCTCGGCGTCGTCGACCGGAAGCTTGGCAACCGTATAAAAAGCTCCCATTGGTATGGGGCTGTACACCCCGGGTATCTTGTTGAGGCCGTCCACAAGGAAGTTGCGGCGGTCGAGATATTCCTCGTACACTCCATGAAGGTAGGATGTGTCGACGTCGACGCTGGCCTCGGCCACAAGCTGGCCGATAAGTGGAGGACTCAGGCGCGCCTGGCAGAACTTCATCACTGCATCCCTTACCATCTTGTTCTTGGTGCAAAGGCATCCGATTCTGGTGCCGCACTCGGAGTAACGTTTTGATACAGAGTCAATAAGAACTATGTTCTGCTCTATTCCCTCCAGGTGGAAGGCGCTGATATACGGCATGCCCGTATATACGAATTCGCGGTACACCTCGTCGCTGAAAAGGAAAAGGTTGTGCTTCTTGATGATATCCCTCAGCTGGTTCATTTCGGAGCGGGTGTACAAGTATCCGGTGGGATTGTTCGGGTTGCAGATCAGGATTGCCTTGGTGCGGGGCGTGATCTGCTCTTCGAAAGCCTCGACCGGAGGCAGGCGGAATCCGTCCTCGATGCTTGTCTTGACCGACTTGATGATGGCTCCGGCCGAGATTGCAAAAGCCATGTAATTGGCATAGAACGGGTCGGTTATGATTATCTCGTCTCCTGGATCAAGACAGGTCAGGAAAGCGAACAGCACGGCCTCGGAGCCGCCGGCGGTTATGATTATCTCATCGGGACTGAGGTAGATACCGTAACGCGCGTAATAGCTGACCATCTTGGTCCGCAGGGAAAGGAATCCGTCCGAAGGGCTGTACTCAAGTATCTCTCTGTCTATATTGTGAAGGGCCTCCAGAGCACAGTCGGGGGTTTTTATATCAGGCTGGCCTATGTTCAGGTGATACACGTGTATGCCATTGCGCTTGGCTTCCTCGGCATAGGGAGCAAGCTTGCGGATAGGCGAACTCGGCATCATGACCGCTCTTTGACTCAGTTCCATAATTATCTTTATCTAAATATATATCGCACACCCGCCGTGGCGCCGAAGTTCCTGGGAAGCACCTCGCCTGCATCGGCATAGAGCCCGTACACCAAGTCCAAGGTATGACGTGCAGCTATTTTAAACGGCACATATCCCGTAAAAGCAGCGGAGAACTGTTTGAGCCCTTTGTCGATGGTATTGGGCTCCCACCAGTTCCAGCCGCTGTAGATCGAGGACGGGTAAATATAAGGTTTGCTGTATGTTCCGTAATTGTCGCTGAATGTAAGCATGAGTTTGTACGGCGCTACCCGGAAAAGCTTTCCGGAGAGCCCGAGATGAACAGCCCTGTAGCGGTTGTTTACAATTTGCCTGACTCCGTTGCCCATGCCTGTGAAGAATGTAGGAGCACAGATGCTCCTGCCGAAATGGGTCCAGCCGGATTTGTACTCGGAATTGTTGAAATAGCTGTCCAGACCGAAGATGTTCAGGGACTTGTGCGAGTGCCAGTCGATCTGTTTGCCTTCGTCATCGGTTTCCTTCTCATGCAAAGTACCAGACTGCCACATGGTGTAGTGGAACTCCACAAGGGCATCGGTAATCCAGCGGTCTTTGTCTTTTAGACCCCACTGAAGGGTATATACTCCGTCCGGAATATTGTTGAAGCGCATGCCCGACTTGTCGTTGTACGGCTTCTCCCATTGGAAAGTCAGGTCCCATGCGGAATCCCGCCAGCCAAGACGCAGCATTTCTGCTCCGCCATGGTCTCCAAGGCAGTTCATCTGGTCGCTCCTGGAACCCGAAGGTGAAGCGCTCCGGCCTGTGCAAATACGGAAATAGTTCGAAAAGTTGACATCTATGGGGATGTACTTCGGATCACTCGGAGCACCGCCCCACAGAGCATAGTGGTCGATGCCCAGGCTGGCATAAAAATGATGTCTGGTATCGAAAGTAATCCTGCCGCGCAGGCGGTGCACCAGGGCACCCTTCACAAAGCGCTCGTCGATTGTTTTGTAATCGCCCCAGATGCCGTCCAGCAGCAGGTGCCCTCCGGTAAAAGGCACAGCCCAGGGCTCCAGCACGAGCTTGTACCCCGGCATGGTGCGGGCATTGTTGCTCTCTACTATGTGGCCTTCCGTAACCGAAAGCGAGCCGAGCTCCGGAGCGGCACCGGTAAATTCCCTGTCGCGGTGCATCATGCCCGCATCGAGGCGCAGCACTTTCCAGCGAACGCCGGCATATAGTTCGTCCACCATGGCATGAAGAGGCGAACTGCCGGGGTCGTTCATGTCCACTGGAACGTATGATGCCGCCAGCGAAGCTCCCGCCTGCCACTGGAAGGTTTTGGACGGATCGAATGGCTTCGATGCCTGTACCAACACCAGGCCACCGTCGTTGGCGGGCATGATCCCGTTACTGTTGGCCAAGGCCCAGAACGGGAGCGAGCCACCCGACGATAGGGCGCCCAGCAGCATGAGGGAGACTACGAAATCGTTCATTACTCGGGTTTGTACGAATCCTTGAGCGTGGCCGTACGGTTGAAAACGGCCTTTTGAGGTGTGCTGTCCGGATCTTTTATGTAATAACCCGTACGCTCGAACTGCACGGCAATGCCGGAGGCGTCATCAAGCAGGGCAGGTTCGGCAAAAGCCGTGGTAACTATCAGGGAGTCGGGATTGAGGAAGTCCTTATAGTCTTTATCCTCAGGCACCTGGCTCATGTCGGCAAGGGTGAAGAGCCTGTCGTAGTTGCGCACCTCAAGTTCTTTGGCATGGGCGATGCTGACCCAGTGGATAGTACCCTTGACGGAACGCCATTCGCCGCCGCCTGGACGTGTGGTGGGATCGTAAGAGCAACGGAGTTCGACTATGTTGCCTTCTTCGTCTTTTACAATCTCCTCGCACTTGATGATGTAGGTGTATTTAAGACGAACCTCGCCGTCGGGACGCAGGCGGAAGAACTTCTTGGGGGCATCCTCCATGAAATCGGCGCGCTCGATGTACAACTCGCGGCTGAAAGGTACCTTGCGGGAAGGGCCTTCGGGGTCGGCCGGATTCAGAGGGCAGTCGAACCACTCCACCTGTCCCTCGGGGTAGTTGACTATGGTCACCTTGAGGGGATCCTGGACAACCATGTAGCGGTTTGAACGGGCATTCAGGTCCTGGCGGACGCACCACTCCAGGAGCTGGATATCCATCAGCTGGTCGCGCTTGCTGACGCCGATCTTATCGCAGAACAGCTTGAGGCCTTCGGGAGTATATCCGCGGCGACGCACTCCGCAGAGCGTAGGCATACGCGGGTCGTCCCATCCTGCAACCAGGCCCTTCTGCACAAGTTCCAACAGCTTGCGCTTGCTCATCAGGGTGTAGGTAAGATTGAGGCGGGCAAACTCGTACTGATGGCTGGGATAAATGCCCAGAGTCTCGATGAACCAGTCGTACAACGGCCTGTGGACATCGAACTCCAGTGTGCAGATGGAATGCGTAATATGCTCGATAGAGTCGCACTGACCGTGGGTAAAATCGTACATGGGATAGATGCACCACTTGTCGCCTGTGCGATGATGGTGGGCATGCTTGATGCGGTACAGAAGAGGATCGCGGAAGAACATGTTGGGATGTGCCATGTCGATCTTGGCCCTCAGGACTTTGGCGCCGTCGGGATACACGCCGTCGCGCATTTCGCGGAAGAGCTTGAGATTCTCTTCGACGCTGCGGTCGCGCCATGGACTGGGTGTACCGGGGGTTTCCACGGTTCCGCGGCCCTTGGATATCTCCTCCTGGGTCTGGTCATCCACATAGGCCAGTCCCCTCTTGATCAGCTGCTCCGCCCACTCGTAGAGCTGGTCGAAGTAGTCGGAGGCATAGAGTTCCTTCTCCCACTGAAAGCCCAGCCACTTGATGTCTTCCTTGATTGAATCTACGTACTCGGTATCCTCCTTGGTGGGATTTGTATCGTCGTAACGCAGATTGGTCTTGCCGCCGTACTTCTGGGCAAGGCCGAAATTGATGCACAAACTTTTGGCGTGGCCTAGATGCAGATAGCCGTTGGGCTCCGGAGGAAAGCGGGTAAGGATGCTGTCCACCTTGCCGGTCTTGAGGTCATTCTCGATGATCTCCTCAAGAAAATTCAGTTTGCGTTCTTCTTCCATGATGGGAGCTATTTAATTACTTTATAATCAATTATTTCAGCCTCATAGCCAAGCTTGCGGATGGCATTCTTGAGCTTGAGTGTATCGGTCTTGGCAGGGTTGAAGACCACGGTTATGGTCTTCTCGGAGACGTCAACTATAAGGTCCTTGACGCCTTTCTCAAAAGCGATGTTTTCCTCGACTTTCTTGCCGCAGGTATCGCAATGAATAGTGCTGGCAAAAACCACCTGCACCAGTGAGATAAGTACGATCAATAAGTGTTTCATATCTTTTCTGTTTTCCAAATTGTCATTCTAAGTCCAGCATATACACGTACACCCATCAAAGGGCCCCATACACAACTGGCATCGAAACTCTGGCTCCAGGGATTGGCAGAATCAATGATAGGATTGTGCTGTGTAAAATTAGCAAGGTTCTCGCCGCCAAGGTAAATGTCAAATCCCTTGAAGCGTTTTGTCACCTGGGCATAAAGAATAGGATACACCGGAGTAAACCCATCAGTATACATGGGGTCTGACTTCATGAAATCCCAAACCTTGCAGGGGCCGTTGAGCGAAGCCGTGAAATCGAAAATCCACTTGTTCAGCCTGGCGGCATACTGGAGGTTCAAGACTGCCTTGTAGCGGCTCGTCATCGGCTTGATATCATCGGCCTGATGCTTGAGACTCTGCCGTGCGTCAGTATAACGACCGGTAAGGGTTACCGTGAACCCACGGAAAGGTTCTGACGAGAAGTCAAGCTGATAGTTGTTGGTGTATGAAAACATTCCGGGAGCTAAAGAGTAGAACTCAATGCCCGTAGATGTGTAATCAACCAACATCTGCTTTACAAAGCGAGTCCCGAAGTAGTCGAAACTCAGATACGTCTTATCCGACTTGTCAAACGGAAGGTACCACGTAGCATTGCCGCCATAGGTCCAGGATTCCTCGAGAGGATGCTCCATAAAACCGCCCTGGAGGAGTTTCCCTGTGGACAGCACCCCGATATTGTCGATAAGAGGTGTGCTGTAGCGCAATCCTCTTCCTCCGTTGGCGCGGAAAACGAGATGCTCTTCGGGTGTCCATTTTAGTGTAAGGCGAGGAGAAACATGCACTCCGGCTCCGTCATACAAGTCTGCCCTGAGGCTGGTAATCGCCGAAAACACTTCACCCGCATGGAAAGTATACTCGGCAAAGGCGCCAATGTCATTCAGGATCGGACTGCCTTGATACTCAAGGGATTTACCGTCAGCGTAAGAAAAGCGGACGAGTTTCTCGCGATACATGTCCAGCGTGTTGCTCAAGCCGAATGTAAAGTGATGAGCCTCCAGATGCTGATCCAGATAAAGGAGATTCACAAACACTGATCTCTGGTCTGCTATGTAAGGCCTGCCGCCGAAGGCAGAATTCAGATCGTGCCAGTTCACATCCACGATAGCTGCCATGTTACGTGTATTGTCCTCGTTCAGGGGCACACCGACTTTGACATAACCGTTAAGACTGTTATTGTAAATATCCGCCTTCCAGGGCTTGGAACCACCAAGCTGCTGGCCCCCGTTCTTTCCATCGTGTATAGCCCTGACGCCAAAACGTACCTGTAGACCGCTGGGGTCATAATACAGCCAGCGGTTGCTGAATGCAAACATTCCGCCCCAGGGGTCATCGATAAAACTGTCGCCGTTATGGTCCATGGGCTTGAAATTCCCGCTCCCGTGAGCAAGGATTACGGTGCTCCACTTCCCCATATCGTCAAGTTGCAGGGAGCTGGCCACGTTAATGTCGGTTTTGGTATCGTTCATCACCGATGCCTGTACGAACAGTGGTATCTCGTCGGTGGGCTTGCGGTGCTCCATATTTATCTGCCCGGTCATGGATTCCACCCCGTTGATAACAGAAGTCACTCCTTTGGCCACCTGGATGCTTTCCAGCCATTGCGACGGCACAAAATTCAGCCCCCATGGGGCGGAAAGGCCCCGCATTACAGGGCGGTTTTCGTCGAGCATCTGCACATAGATGCCGCTCTGGCCCAGCAGGCGTATCTGCCTGGCACCCGTAACTGCGTCGCTGTAGCCCACCGTGACGCTGGCAGAATTCTCAAAGCTCTCCGCCAGGTTGCAGCAGGCCATCTTGCAGAGGCCGGCAGCAGTTATTACCTCGGTGCGGATTTCCTTGCCTTTCGACAGGAAATTGCCGTTGCCGTTTGCCGAGAAGACCGATGCATCAAGGGTATCCTTACGCTCGCCGTAAATACCGGTGGTATCCGGCATCTGGGCGTACATGCAAAGCGGCGTCATGGCAAGTGCAACAAGCACCAAGTTTTTTAAAATAGTCATAATATGTTGAGGGATTGCTCCCTGATCTTTTCCAATTCGTCTTTCATTTTTACCACGGCCTTCTGTATGCCAGAATGGTTGGCCTTCGAGCCGGTGGTATTTATCTCCCGCCCCATTTCCTGAATTATGAATCCAAGTTTCTTGCCAGGATATGGCTCAGAATCAATCGTATCCAAAAAATACGCACAATGCTGGCGCAAGCGAACTTTCTCTTCGTTTATGTCTAGTTTTTCCAAGTAAAATATCATTTCCTGCTCGAAGCGCTCCGGATCACACTTTTGACCCAGCTCCTCCAGAGCCTTGCCGAGTTTTGCCCGGACGGCCCCTATTCTCTCGGCCTCATAACTTTCAACTTCATCCTCGAGGGCCTGAATATTCCGCACGCGGGAGGTAACGTCCCGGTAAAGTGCCTCGCCTTCGCTTGAGCGGTAAGCGCAAATGGCATCCAGAGCCTCGTCAATGGCCCTGTCCACCAGTGGCCAATTATCCTCAGTTATGATATCCCGCTTTACGGTATCTATTACATCGGGCATCCTGAGCAGCGTCGCGAGCAGGTAATTTGGCTCGTGGAGCTGGAGGTTCACGGCCCCCAGCTCCCCGGCCAGTTCGTTGATTTGCTTGAAATATTCAAGAGCGAGCGGCCTGTTGATGGTTTTGGCGGACGAGGCGGCATTGGGCTCCCATGTAAGGAACATATCAATGGTTCCACGCTGCAGGCGGTCGGCCAGACGCTTGCGCAAAGGCATCTCCTTGTCCTTGGGAATCAGGGATGTCTTTATGCTGATCTCTGCATTCTTACCGTTGACGGATCGGATTTCTACCGTCAGTTTTCCACTCTCCAGCAAGGCCTCCGCCTTACCATAACCGGTCATCGACTGAATCATATCAATACATTTTTATCATTCCCATTTCAAGTCCCCAGCAACCGTCGGTGATAATGGGGACAGGCTTGCCGTCAAGGTCGTTGACATAAATGAAATCATCCACGAAGGTGTGGGAATGCCCCGCCACGACAAGGTCGACGCCCTTCATCCCGGGCATGTTGGTCTGGTCGTCGGGGGCACCTGCAGGCTCGCCCTCGTAACCGAAGTGCGACAGGACGATTATCATGTCGCAGTGTTCTTCCTCTCGGAGGTATTTAGCCCACTTGTTGGTTACCTCAACGGCGTCGAGCTGGGGAATTCTGGAAGATACGACTTTGGCCACGCAAGTGCTGATATCGGCCTCGAGACCAATAATGCCTATCTTCTTACCGCCCTTCTCGACTATGCACCAAGGCTTTACGTACTGTCCTAGCTCAAATGAGCTGAGGTCCAGGTTGGCGCATACGATGGGACATTTTACCTGCTTGACACGTTCGGTCAGGCTCTCTATGCCGTCGTCAAATTCATGGTTGCCAAGGGTGACGGCGTCGTAACGCATGGCGTTGAGCATTTCGACCTCGAGCGCTCCATGAAGCTCGGTGTAATAGGATGTTCCCTGATTGAAATCTCCGGCGTGGAGAAGGAGGACTTTGTCTTCTCCCTCGGCACGGCGTACGGAATCCACGAAAGCGGCACGTTCGATGATGCCTCCGCGGCCATCACGGTCGGGATCCAGATGGGAGTGGGTGTCATTGGTGTGCAGTATGACAAGCTTGGGCCCGCAGGCACACAGGGCGGCAGCAGCCGCTAGTATTGCAAAAAACCTTTTCATCACTTTACTACGACCCTCCCGTCGGTCTGATATTCAATTGCCTTGCCCTCGGCAGTAAGACTACGGATATACTGCTCGATGGCCTTACCGATTATTACTTCGGTTATTATGAGCTTGGTAGCTCCACGGGCTACGCTGATGTTGTCGCCTCCGTCCAGCAGGAAATCGACAGTGGCTACGCCGTATTTCTTCTTTGGATCTACGGGCTTGCCGCCGACCTCAAGGCTTTCGACTTTCCTGTCGGCAATTACCATCTTGACACCGCTGACGCACTGGGGACCGTACTGGGCAATCTGGTCCATAAGCCCTATGAGTTCCTTTCCGGGCAGTTCCACGTAGCAGATTTTGTTGTTGAAGGGGAACATGGAACGGATGTCGTCAAGAAGGACGTCTCCCTCCGGCATGTCAATACGTATGCCGCCAAAATTGGTTACGGCCACATCGACTTTGCGCTTGACAAGCTTTTCTGTTTCAGAGCGGAGAAAATCGGCCACAAAATTGCTGAGTTCGGACTCGGGCATAGCTGCTACCATCCTGCGGGTAGAATAAGCGATTACCTCTTTGACCGATGCCATGGCAGGCTGAGCGCCGATGAGCAATGCAGCGACCTCGGGTGTAGAGCCACCGTTAAAAACGGTACCGTTGGGCGAAGTGTAGACTCCGGTGGAATCAACCACGCCGAGAGCCTCGGGGACGTTGTCGGCACTGGGGGCTGTAACGCCGGTACGGTGTCCGTCCATCGCCACCTTTTCCCAGGTCATTCCTGTCTTGCATCCGAACAAGAGTGGAATTGCCAGTAGAATAATAGTTAATCTTCTCATAATTATTTTTGTTTGAGCCATTTCCAGAGGTCTTTCCAAGTAGATTTTTTGCCGAACATCAGAATTCCCACCTTGTAAATCTTGGCGGAAATCCATGCGCAGGCGGCAAAAGTAAGTATCAGGAGAACTATCGAAACCGCGATTTCCCATGCGGGCACGCCAAACGGAAGCCGGGCCAGCATAACGATAGGCGAAGTGAACGGAATCATCGAGCCCCAAAACACCAGTGCGCTGTCGGGAGCCTTGAAGGCATAGAGGGCTATAAAGAAACCAAGCAGCAGTGGAATAGTAAGTGGAATCTGAAGCTGCTGGGAATCTCCTT
The DNA here is from genome assembly GCA_902766255.1 of uncultured Bacteroidia bacterium. GTDB lineage: Bacteria > Bacteroidota > Bacteroidia > Bacteroidales > UBA932 > Cryptobacteroides. The sequence continues at coordinate 57,285 of CACXCS010000049.1, read as the reverse complement.
CATTTTCAACAGCAGATCCGATTGCGGCGAAAAGGGATGCATACAGCATGTATCCGAATATGAAGAATACTACGAAGCAGAAGATGATCTGTCCGAACGGCAGGTTGCCGATGGTGGAAAGGATAACATTTGCTTCACCCTGGTTGGAGAGGGCTTCGGTAACGGCCTCCGCCTGCTCCGCACTTACACCGCCCATCGTCTGGACAAGCTCGGTAGGGTTGCCTCCGCGCAGCAGTTTCTGCCCGGAGACCGCACCCACGATACCCACGATAGCGAGAGTCAGGACGATCCAAAGGAAGAATTGCGTGAGTGCAACAAGCGCAACGCCGATAATCTTTCCGAACATAAGTTCCGTGGCCTTGACCGAACTCACGAGCACCTCCACCACGCGGCTGGCCTTCTCTTCTATCACAGAGGACATTACCATGCCGCCGAACAGCGCGATGAACATGTAGATGATCATGCCAAGGATCATGGAAACCATCATGTACACGCCGGACTCGGAGATCTTCTCCTTGCCCTCCTCGTCCAGTGTGTAGGAGCGGAGCTTGACATTTGCCTTGACATCCTTCATGATTTCTTTGAGATTGTCAATGCCGGACTGCTCGATGCGCCAGGACTCGACAGCAGAATTAATCTTGGAGTTGATATTCTCGGTAAGATCCATGCCCAGTGGCTTGGAGGAATAGACATCGGCCGCAACCGTCCTGGCTTCGGCATCCATTTCAGAAACCACCAGCAGACCATCGTATCCCTGCTCTTTCATTGAGAGTTTGAGAGCATCGACATCGGTGTCTTCCAGAACAATATAGGAAGCGGTTTCAGAGTCTTCAAGGGTGGGGGCAATTATGCCGGAGCGGTCAACGACGGCAATAGTCTTGGCGCTTTCCTTGGTGCCAAGCATGATCAGAGTTGGAAGAATGCACAGGGCGGCGAAGAGGATGGGCACCAGGAAAGTGGTGATAAGGAAACTCTTCTTCTTGACCTTGTTGAGATACTCCCTGCTGATAATTATTCCGGTAGTATGCAGGTTCATTGCTTTTCAGTGACTAATTTGATGAAAATGTCGTTCATACGAGGCATAAGCTCCTTGTAGGAGTTGATGGTAACACCCTTGGAGATGTAGGTCTGGAGAGTGGAAGCGCCGTCGGTTTCACGGGGAAGGACCTCAGTGTGACGGCCATCGGCATCGGTGTAAACCAGCTCGACGTTGTTGTTTCCGTACTCGCGGCGAATCTGTTCTACGCCGCCTGTAATGACCAGGCGGGCCTTATTGATCAGGGCAATATTGTCGCAAAGCTCTTCTACAGACTCCATATTGTGGGTAGAGAGGATAATGGTCGCGCCTTCTTGTTTAAGGCGGAGTATTTCCTGACGGATAACCTCGGCGTTTACGGGGTCGAAACCCGAGAAAGGCTCGTCCAGAATCATGAGCGACGGCCTGTGCACCACGGTGGTTATGAACTGGAGCTTCTGGGCCATACCCTTGGAAAGCTCCTCGACCTTCTTGTCCCACCAGTCTTGTATGCCGAAACGCACGAACCAATCCTTGAGGGACTTGCGGGCGTCAAAGGTGCTCATACCCTTCAGGCGGGCAAGGTACATAGCCTGCTCGCCGACTTTCATCTTGCGGTATAGACCACGCTCCTCAGGCATATACCCTATGCGGGAAACGTCATTCTGTGTAATGGGAGATCCGTTGAAATAAACCTCTCCGGAATTGGGGATGGTGATCCGGTTTATGATACGGATCAGAGTAGTTTTGCCAGCGCCGTTGGGGCCCAGCAATCCATAGATTAGTCCTTCGGGAATATCGAGGCTGACGTGGTCGAGGGCCACCTTTTCCCCGAAACTCTTGCAGACTTCCTTACATTCAATTATCGCCATAGCTATTCTAACTAATAATCTTCAAATATAATCATTTTTTAGCGGAATATCGTTATTTTTGTAGTGATGAAACGCTTAATAACTGCTTTTTTTGTGTTCGCGTGCGCACTCACGCATGCGCAAGAGGTCAATGTAACACCCTCGCCCGACTCGTCAATGGTCGCTTTCACCAGATCTAATGACTTATGGATCAGGGATATAGCCAGCGGCAATGAAACCCGCATCACCACCGACGGCAGCGACCTCGTACTCAACGGCTACGCATCCTGGGTATATTACGAGGAAATCTTCGGACGCCCATCTAAATACCGGGCTTTCTGGTGGAGTCCCGACTCCCGCAAGCTGGCATTCTATCGCTTCGACAACAGCCAGGTGCCCATGTTCCCTATTTACTCTCCTTTCGGGCAGGACGGGAGGCTATCGCTAACAAGATATCCGAAGGCAGGTGAGAGCAATCCCCCGGTGCGGATAGGAATCGCCTCTGTCGACGGGGCCGTTACCTGGGCCGATTTTCCCGAAGATCCGGAGCAGTATTTCGGCACGCCCTTCTGGGGGCCCGGCTCGGACGAGTTGTTTGTAAGCCGCATGCCCAGGCGCCAGAGCCTGCTTGAAGTGTTTGCAGTAAGCGCTGCCGACGGTACCAAAAGGCCAGTTTATAGCGAAAGCTACCCTACCTGGGTGACTTGGATAGAGGGTATGTTATTTACCGACAAGGGTTTACTGATGGCGCGGAACTTCGAAACCGGGTGGGAACAAATCTATTTCCTGGGATATGACGGCAGTGTAAAGCGCCTGACAGACGGCCCCAACTGGAACATCCAGCTGCTGAAATATGACCCACGAAAAGGCAATCTCTGGTTCATTGCCAATCGTGATTCCCGCATTCACCCCACCCTCTACAGGCTCGACAAAAAGGGGCGGATCTACACCCTTACAAATCCCGGGTTGTACACCGCCTACGCTGAGATATCTCCGGATTTCAAGACATTCAAGGCTATGGTTTCAAGCGCCCGCGCACCATGGACGGAGATAAGCGGCAACGCGCTCAAAGTCAAGGAATTCCCAGCAATAAAAGAGACTGCCGAATCGCGTCCTTTCCCCCAGATTGTACAGATCCAGAATGACGGTTTCGACCTATATGGACTCCTGTCACTGCCAAAGGACTTCGACCCGGCATGCAAATATCCTGTCTTGATGCAGTTGTACGGCGGGCCCGGAACTCCGTGCGTAAGGGACTACTGGAACAGCCGCGACGCCTCCGACCAGTGGTGCTGGGAAAACGGTATCATATATATCGTTGTGGATCCTCGCTCGTCAGGAGAGAACGGAAGGGCCGGCATGGACGAGGCTTTCAAGCGCATGACCGTACCTGAACTTGGCGACTACATTGCCTGGGCAAAATGGCTTCAGGCACTTCCCTACGTTGACGGAAGCCGCATCGGAGTGGAGGGTTTCTCGTTCGGAGGCACCACTACTTCCATGCTGGTACTGCGTTATCCCGAATATTTCTGCTGCGGCGTAGCAGGCGGAGGGGTATACGACTGGAAGCTGTATGACTCGCACTACACCGAAAGGTTCATGGATACTCCGCAGGCCAACCCCGAGGGTTATGCCGAGGCGAGTGTTATGACGTGGGTCGGAGGATGCGCCATACGCAAGACCACCGGACTGCACAACGGTATTCCGGCGCTTAAACTAACGCACGGGACAGGCGACGATAATGTTCATTTCCAGAACACTTTGCAGCTCATTGATGCTCTTCAGAAGGCGGGCATCCAATTCGAACTAATGATTTATCCTGACGGCATGCATGGATACCGAGGCTACCAGCACGCCCATGACCTTGCTTCAGACCACCTCTTCTGGACCAGGCATCTTCTCTCTTCGAATAGTCATCAGGGCAACCTTTAGGTCCAGAGACGTCGCTTTGCGACCCCTTCCACTATGTGGGCCCCACCCTCTTACGATGCCGAGGGTGGCACGTTCTCTGGACCTAAAGGTTGCCCTGATGACGCGTACAGACGATGATACGGCGCTGGGAGGCAAGTGAGCAGGCGAAGATGTGTACAGGGTCTCCAGGTTTGACGCCAAGACGGCGGCGCAGGTCCTCCGATGTAATTTGAACGCCCCTGGCAGTTACTTCGGCATGGGGATACCTTCGTCCGAGAGTCTTGATTTCCGAAGAAGAGAACGGCAGGTTTTCTATTACTTTGTAGAACTTTCCGAAGTGCGAAAGTTCTTCATTATAAGCACATAAGCATATCCCCGGCCCCATCCCCGACTTGATCATGGCCGCCGAAGGCACGAAAAGACTCACATCAGCATCGGCTGGAGCTACCTCTCCTGCTCCCATTTCCCCTATTATTCTGGGAGCAGGAGAGGTAGCTCCAGCCGATGCTGAAAGCGTACGATCGTTCTCAAACAAGACTATCGCAGGATCTACTGACGGATGCCGGGAGCAGCAGCAGACTATCTCCTTGCACTCCCCTTCCGCTCCTACGATATGCAAACTGTCAAGAGCCCCAGACAAGCGCCTCTGCAGCATCGTCAAATCCGCCATAGGCGACACCTTAACCATCACTCTTTCAGCTATTTCCAGCAGCACAGGCATAAGCGAAAGCACATCGGGAGAGCAGTCCTCAAGGAGGAACAGCTTTTTACCGCCCGAGTCACGGCGGGCAGGATCCAGATATACCAGATCAGGCCCGAAGGCCTTCAGAGACTCCACCCAGTCATGTGCGGCCGGACTTATATCGAAGTTGTTGAAAACCACATTCCTCACACCAAGAGCGGTAAAATTCCGCCGCACCGCAGAGCAAAGCGAAGCGACTCTCTCGTTATACCATACCGCGCTGGAACAGAGCGAGAAAGCCCAGGAATCAGCACCAAGCCCGCCGGTCAGATCGGCCACTCTGAGCCCGGAGCCGGCAAGCGACGCCTTGTAACGGGCGGTAATCTCAGACGAACACTGCTGAAAGTTAAGCGATTCTGGTACTTCCAGTTCAAAATCAGCCCAGGAAGGCAGCTTGGCCGCCAACTTTCCGCTCTCCCTGCGCTTAAGCTCCCTCAGCAAATCGGCGAATCCCCCGCTCATTTGAAGAACGAATCTTTAAAGTTGACCAGATAGACTTTTTCAACCGACCTTGTCATAGCTGTGTAAAGCCACTTGAGATCTTCTACCGTCTGATACTCCTGCCAGAAAGGATTGTCCACGAACACACAGCTCCACTGTCCACCCTGGGCCTTGTGGCAGGTGATTGCATCTGCGTACTTAAGCTGCAGGGCATTGAAATACTGATCTTCACGCACAGCTTCCCATATTCGCTTCTTGCTACCACGATCGGCATAATCTGCACTCACACCGGCATACAAGGCGTTTTGCTGTGCCGGTGTAAGTGATGCCGATTCGCTGGTAAGGGTATCCAGGCATACCTTGGCAAAGACCTCGGCATTGTCGTAGTCGGGGAACTCCAGTATGGCGTCGGCGAATCTCAGGCCGTATCGGTCTTCATAGTTCCATATCTTCTGGAGGACAGCCACATCGCCGTTGGCAATATAGTCAATTTCTTCAACGTCATCGACAAACTGATAGCAGTTCTTGACTATCATAAACTTATCTCCGCGCGATATTTCCTCTTCCTTAAAAAGCACCTGGGAACGTATGCCCAGGTTATAGCGTATAGCCCGCTTGTTGGAGCGGCAGAGCACGATTGTTTCATCATATCCGTATCGGTCGTAGGCATCCGACAGCGCCTCCAGCAGACGGCCGCCGTAAATACGCTCAACGGCGCCGCCCTCGCAGGCTTCCAACTCAAGTGAGTCGAAACAATCCTCCGGAGAAGCGTCCTCAATAATACGCCTCAGGAGTGTGGCATTCCGCAAAATGGGAGATTCAGAGGCTTGGCGGACTACCGTTTTCAGCACGGCGTAGCGTACTCCTCCTATCCCGTCCATGTAGTCCGGCGACAGTGCCGGCGACATTTCCAGGCCCACAGGGGGCAGCTGGGCAGCATCTCCAAGCAAGATAAGGCGGCAGTCATTGCCGGAGCGTACGAACTGGACAAGGTCCTCCAGGAGATTGCCGGAGCCGAAAAGGCTGGTCTGCTGCTGGGCGTTATCCATCCCTATCAGCGACACTTCATCCACCACGAACAATGTATGGACAGCCTTGTTTGGCGCCAGGGAGAACTGTCCGTAGCCGTCACTGCCAACCGATTTCTGGCGGTAGATATGCTTGTGGACGGTGCTGGCAGGCCTGCCGGACATAATTGAAAGCACTTTTGCTGCGCGACCTGTAGGAGCCAGAAGCACCGATTTGATACCTATCCTGCGAAGATATGATATAACGGCCGACAGCGCAGTGGTCTTGCCTGTGCCGGCGTAACCATTCACAACGAAAATATCGCCCTCGTCAGTGCAAAGGAAATCCGACAGGCTACGGAACAATGAATCCTGGCACGGGGTAGCCTCGTGCGAGAGGCACTTCAGGAAGCCTTCATACAACTGACGCGGGTCCATCAGCGGTTGCGCTTATCGAAAATCATTGCCACAACTGCAAGTACGGGATATATTTCGACACGCCCAAGGAACATATCCATGGTAAACACGGCCTTGGCGGCAGCAGGAGCAGCGGAGAAAGTGCCGAGCGAGCCCATATCCCCAAGCGCGGGCCCCACGTTGCTCAGACTCGTAATAGAGGCTCCCAGGGCATTCTGCCAGCCTATTCCGCACCAGAGTGTCAGCAAGATGGACAGCGAAAGCAAAATGACATACATCACTATGTACAGCAGGTGCGGCGATACATCCTCATCTTTAAGCACCCTGCCGCCGAATCTGACCTCATTTACGGAAGACGGATGAAGGATACGCCCGATATGCCGCCCTATTGTCTTAAACGTCAGAAGTATACGGTCTATCTTCAAACCTCCGGAAGTGGAGCCGGCGCAGGCGCATACGGCAGCGGGAAGCAATATCAAGGCACAGAGCAAGCCCGGCCATGTACTGTTGTCTATTATGGCGAATCCGGTGGTGGTGGAAATGCACATGATCTCGAAGAGGCCGTTCCACAAAGAGTCAGCCCAGGTATTGCAATAGCCATAAGCCTTGAGCCCGATTCCAAGGAAGATCGCAAACAAAACAAGGGAGGCCGTATAATATTTCACCACCGAATTGTTGAGAGGCTTGAGGGAGCGGGTAATTATCGTCAGGTAAAGCATTCCGTAATGCAGAGACGACAGATACATGCACAGCATAGTGACGCCCTCGATCCACTTGGAGCCAAAAGCACCTATGGAAGCGTTGCGGGTGCTGAAACCGCCAGTTGCAGTAACGGACATGGCGTGGCAGATCGCATCGAAGAACGGCATGCCCGCCAGCAGATACAGCAAAAGAGCCAGCCCGAAAATGCCCAGATAAACATAGGCGAAAATATAGACGATGCGGTTGGCCCTGGCAGAATAGGCGCCACGGGACAGGCTGCCCAGCTCCATATTGACCAGGCGCAGCTTGACGGGGCTGGAATCTGGTATGATGAGCAGCAGGAACACCACCACACCCAAGCCTCCGATAAAGTGTGTGCCGGAACGCCAGAACAGCAGGCTGCGTGGAAGGGCCTCCACATTGTCAAGTATGCTCGACCCGGTGGTAGTAAAGCCGGAAACGCTTTCAAACCAGGCGTTTACTACGGAGAACGGACCACCCCACAAGGCATACGGCAACATACCGAAAACAAAAGACAGCAACCAGGCCAGCGTAATTGTAACATAGCCCTCCTTTAGGGTAATCGCCTGAGTAGTATGAACAAAGATGAAGGGGAAAAAGCCGACTATGAATGTGATGATAAAGCTGATCAACAGAGCCGAAAAAGCACTGTCCCTTCCGTTCAGCACCGACACCAGCACCGAAAGGAACATGAACAACGAGCTTACCAGAAGAGCAAGCCCGACATTACGGCTGATTCCCTTCCAATTCATCCTGCATCCTGGATTTCAGTTCCTTAAGTCGTTTACGAAGCTGGATATTTTCGGAAACCACTTCGGAAATACCATCATTGAGCTCTATCAGTTCATCATCACCCTCAAAGGTGTATGTGTATTTTTTGTTATAGGATTTGTACCCTTCGAGTCCATCCAGCATCTTGCCCAGCGGTTTAACATAATACGACAAAATGAACAAGAGCAGCATGAGCACGAGCATCAATCCTACTGCTACCGCAACGATTCCCGGGATAATACTCCTGTAAAAGCCGCTTTCAAAAGTACGGGAATTCTTTTCCAGGTCGTGGTATATGGCGGCTTCCAAAGCGTCGATATCTGATGATAATTGGGCAAAACTGGGTTGAAGGCGGTTGAAATACCAGCTGCGGGAGTCGATGAAATACGAATCCAGCACATTCTGAAGCTCCAGTGAAGTCAGGACATAAGCAGAGCATGCATATACGACGGAATCGGTAAGGGGCTGAATGACATTGGACTCCAGCGAAGTACGCAGGCTGTCGCAGTGCGAGAGGAAGTACTCCTGGTCAAACTCGGGTACCTCGGCCGAGGAATCATCACCGATTACTGCCAGAATGTCCAGATTGTACTTGTTGCTTATGTCGGCAAGTTTGTGGGCGGTGTTGAGGCTGCTGATATCGTCGGCTATCAGGCTGGACACGTAGTTGCTCATTTTAGCGTATTCCAGCACCGAAATGAATTCGGATATCAAGAGTATAACCGCTATGGCACAAAGACTTATTGTTAATTTTGCCTTAATGGACAGCTTCATTTTAAATTTTTTTACAAAATCTGTACAAATATAGGAAATAATTGATACTTTTGCATAAGAACACGCCACGCAATGACCAATACTTTCCTCAACGACAATTCCGGAAAGAATTCCGATGCCAAACGGGAAATTCTCCGGCTATGCATAACTCACGAAGAGTCAAGTATTTCCTTCTTCAGCAAGACCTTGGGAATCAGCGTTCCTACGGTCACCAAACTGATTGCCGAGCTGATCGAGGACGGTTTCCTTCTTGATGAAGGCAAAATCGGCACTTCAGGGGGCAGGAGGCCCAGCATCTTCGGCCTCAATCCCAGCGCCGGCTATTTCGTCGGGATCGACGTGGCCAGGCATCACTTCCATATCGCCATCACCGACTTTAAGGGCAACATGCTCAAATACATCGAGGACATCGAATTCGTGCTGGAGTCCAACTCCGCTTCGTTCCGCGATATGTGCCGCATGGTGAAGGACAATGTGATAGCCAACGGCATCCCCTGGATAAAGGTACTTGCCGCAGGAGTCAGTCTTTCGGGACGTGTAAACCCCGAGCAGGGATATTCCCTCACCTACTTCGTAAGTGACGACCTCCCCCTAAAAGACCTCTTCCAAAGAGAGTTGAACGTGCCAGTCAGCATAGAAAACGATTCCCGTGCACTCACTTACGGTGAGTACATGAACCTCGGCAAGCACGCCGACAAAGACATGATAGCCGTCAACCTCAGCTGGGGACTGGGCATGGGCATGATACTCGACGGCCACCTGTACTACGGGAAGTCCGGATTCTCCGGCGAGATCGGCCATTTCCCTCTGCTGGACAATAACATAATGTGCCGCTGCGGAAAGATCGGATGCCTGGAAACCGGAGCCTCCGGATCCGCCCTGCACAGGATCATAATTGATAAACTCAAGGCCGGCCGGCGCTCTTCCCTTTACAAGATTTACAAGGAAAAAGGCTCTCTCGAGCTGTCCGAGATCCTCAAGGCCGTCAATGACGGCGACGTCCTGGCAATCGAGTGCATAGGCGAGATCGGCGACACCCTCGGCCGGGGCATCTCCGGCGTTATCAACGTGTTCAACCCCGGCCTCGTGATCATTGGCGGGCGGCTTATCGTGGGCAAGGAGCACCTTATACTTCCCATCCGCACCGCCGTCAACAAGCTGTCCATGGACCGCGTCGCCGCCGACACAAAAATACGCCTCTCGACACTGGGCCGAAAGGCGATCGTTCTTGGCAACTGTCTGCTTGCCAGAAAGAAACTGCTGGGAATCTAGCGGCCGCCGTACATCTGCTCGTAGTACCTTTGGTAGTCACCGGAGGTTACATTGTCCATCCAGTCCTGGTTATCAAGATACCAGCGGACGGTTTTTTCTATGCCCTCCTCGAACTGAAGGCTCGGCTCCCAGCCAAGTTCCTTCTGAAGCTTGCGGCTGTCGATCGCATAGCGAAGGTCATGGCCGGCACGGTCGGTTACATAGGTAACAAGGTCCATATCGGCACCCTCGGGACGGCCCAGCAATCTGTCAACAGTGTTGATGAGCAGCTTTATGACATCGATGTTCTTCCACTCATTGAATCCGCCGATATTGTAGGTTTCCGCTACCTTGCCATTATGGAAGATAACGTCTATTGCGCGGGCGTGATCCTCAACATAAAGCCAGTCGCGGACATTCTCGCCCTTTCCGTAAACGGGAAGTGGCTTACGGTGACGGATATTGTTGATAAACAATGGGATGAGTTTCTCGGGGAACTGATATGGGCCGTAATTGTTGGAGCAGTTGGTAACAACTGTAGGCATCCCGTAAGTGTCGTGGAAAGCCCGGACAAAATGGTCGCTGCTGGCCTTGGCGGCGCTGTAAGGACTGTGCGGCTGGTACTTCATATCTTCGGTGAAAAAGTCTTCGCCGTAAGCAAGATGATGGCTGCCGGAACTTGCCTTCGTAGAGAAAGGAGGTTCTATGCCTTCTGGCCTGGTCATTTCAAGGGCGCCATATACTTCATCGGTAGATATATGATAGAAACGCTTGCCTTCGTATTTTTCGGGCAGACTTTCCCAGTACAGCCTTGCTGCCTGAAGTAGGCTCAAGGTTCCCAGCACATTGGTTTTGGCAAAAGTAAAAGGATCCTTTATGCTCCGGTCAACGTGGCTCTCGGCGGCAAGGTGGATGATTCCATCCACTTTTTCCTCTGCCAGAAGGGCGCAGACTGCATCGAAATCGCAGATATCCATCTTGACAAAACGGTAGTTCGGCTTACCCTCAAGATCACTGAGGTTGGCGAGGTTGCCTGCATAAGTGAGCTTGTCAAGGCAGATAATGCGGTATTCGGGATACTTCTCAACGAACAGACGCACAACGTGGCTTCCTATGAATCCGGCGCCGCCGGTGATAATAATGCTTCGTTTCATTTTTCTTCGACGAGTTTCAGCAAATATTGACCGTACTGATTCTTTGCCATGGGAGCGGCTATCTCACGAAGGCGCTCGGCTGTAATCCAGCCCTTGCTGTAAGCAATATCCTCAAGGCATGCAAGCTTGAGGCCCTGGCGTTTTTCTATGACTTCTACAAAGGTGCTCGCATCGCTTAAAGAGTCGAAAGTACCGGTATCAAGCCACGCAAAACCGCGGCCGAGGGTCTGCACTTTAAGTTCCCCTGCTGCGAGGAACTCCTGGTTTACTGTAGTTATCTCAAGCTCTCCACGAGCCGACGGCTTGATATGCTTGGCCACATCGACCACCTTGTTGGGATAGAAGTAAAGACCTACTACTGCGTAGTTTGACTTGGGTTTGAGAGGCTTTTCCTCTATGCTCAGACAGCGGCCATCAGCATCGAATTCAGCTACTCCATAACGCTCCGGATCCTTTACCCAATAGCCAAAAACAGTTGCCGTATTCTCTTCTTCAGCGGCACGTACAGCCTCACGGAGCTTGGGAGTAAAGGCGTCACCGTAGAAAATATTGTCCCCCAATACAAGGCAGGCACAGTCGTCGCCAATAAACTTCTCGCCTATGATAAAAGCCTGGGCAAGACCGTCCGGCGAAGGCTGCTCGGCATACTCGAAGTGCACTCCGTAATCGGAGCCGTCGCCCAGAAGACGCCTGAAACCTGGCAAGTCCTGAGGCGTGGAAATTATCAATATATCCCTTATTCCGGCAAGCATCAGCACGCTGACGGGATAGTAAACCATCGGTTTGTCGTAAATCGGCAGCAGCTGTTTGCTTACTCCTTTGGTAATGGGGTAAAGGCGGGTTCCTGAGCCGCCAGCCAGTACAATTCCTTTCATTTATTATTCATTTTTGAGAGGCATTCGGCCAGACTGTCCGTCCAATAAGGCACATTCACGCCGAAGCACTCTTTGATTTTTGACTTGTCCAGTACCGAATATGCCGGCCGTATCACCTTTGAAGGGAATTCCGAAGACCGGCACGGTTTAATTTCGCACGAAGAATTTCCCGACATGGAGGCAATGGTCCTGGCAAAATCGAACCAGCTGCACACCCCTTCATTGGAGTAATTATAAATGCCGGAACAGCCCTCGAAAAGCCTTTCTTCCAGTATTTTGAAGATAGCCCGGGCAAGGTCGAGTGCATAGGTCGGAGTACCGACCTGATCGATGACCACGCTGATTGAGGGCTTGGATGAAATGAGACCGAGTATTGTCTTGACAAAATTCTTCCCGAACTCGCTGTACATCCACGCGGTGCGTATTATAACGTAATTGCATCCCGAGTCCATGACAGCCTGCTCGCCATGCAATTTTGTAAGGCCATAAATACCGGTAGGAGTGCCTTTCATGTCCTCCCGGCAGGGTGTATTGTATGCCTCCTTACCAAAAACGTAATCGGTGCTGATATGCACGATTGTGCCCCCTCTTCGGGCCATAGCGCGGGCAAGTATGCCTACGGCCTCGGAATTCAGGCGCTCGGCCAGAGGATAATTATCCTCGGCAGCTTCAACATTGGTAAACGCAGCACAATTGACTATAATGTCGACGTCCTCAGCCTCTACCATGGCTTCCACTGCCTCAACGGAGGTAATGTCAAGTTCGGCCACATCGGTGTAGATATAGTTATCCCGGGAGGATGCCGCTACTATGCGTATTTCACTTCCCAACTGACCGTTGGCACCTGTTACCAGAATGTTCATATCTTCTGTACTGTAAGTATATCCAAATCCATAGTTGCCGTACCAAGGGCTCCAAGGCGAACAGCCAGGCATCTGCCGCCCGCCACGCTGACCAGTTCGCACTCCATCCCCGCCAACGGACCGCTCATAACGCGCACCCTGTCACCGGGAGCAGGAGTTTCTCCACTGACTTTCACCGACTCTCCCCCGTTCTCTACCATTTTGCGGAAAGAGTCCATCTCGGTGTCCCTTACCACCTCAGGTTTGCCGTCCGATGCCAGAAAACGCCAGATTCTTGGCTCCGCCGACAGTATCGCAGGCCTTTGCCTGTCGGCGCATCTTATAAAGATAAAGCGAGGCACCAGAAGGCACTCCACCAATTTGCGCCTGTCGCTCCAGCGATGCAGTTCCCTGCGGATAGGGAGATAGTACTCAACCCCAAGACGCTCAAGGGACTGGGCCACCTTCTTTTCCTGGCAGCTGCGTACGCAACCCACGTACCAGCGGGATACCGCCGGTTCTTTATTTGGCATCATACTCCGAGAACCGGGAGTTCTTGGAGATGAATTCAGGAACCACCTGCTTCATCAACTTGACCATGGCGGGAATATCCACGGCACGGGCAAGGTCGCCAAGTTTCTGGACGGCTTCCTGAGCCTCATTGAATGGATATGTACGCACCTTGGCGACGCGGATCCGGCCATGCTTGGTAGGCTCTGTATTCTCCACATTGGAGAGGACCTCCTCGTACAGTTTTTCGCCGGGCCTGAGGCCGGTATACTCAATCTTGATATCCCTGTCTACCACCAGGCCGGAAAGTTCGATCATTCGGCGGGCAAGGGTGTCAATCTTGACGGGCTCCCCCATGTCGAATACGCAGATGCGGTTGGCTGTATCCATTATCACTGCTTCCATTACAAGGCGGCAGGCCTCTGGAATGGTCATGAAGAAACGGGTAATTTCGGGGTGAGTAACGGTCACGGGACCACCCTTGCGTATCTGCTCACGGAAACGGGGAATTACAGAACCGTTGGAACCGAGAACATTTCCGAAACGGGTGGTTACAAAGCGCGTCTTGCCTTCATGCTGGCCCTGTTCTATGGCAAGGCCCAGGCTCTGGACATAAATCTCGGCCAGGCGCTTGCTGCAGCCCATAACATTTGTCGGATTGACGGCCTTGTCGGTGGAGATCATGACCATCTTTTCAACTCCGTATTCTATGCACTTGTCAGCTACGTAGCTGGTACCCACGAAGTTGACAAGCACTGCCTCGCAGGGATTCTCCTCCATGAGCGGAACGTGCTTGTAAGCAGCCGCATGGAACACCACATCCGGATGGAAACGGCGGAATGCGTATTCCAGACGTCTGGACGAACGGACATCACCTATAATCGGCACGAAATCCAGCTTCGGGAACGTATCCTCAAGTTCCAGGCGTAGGTTGTGGACCGGAGTTTCAGCGTTGTCGAAAAGCAATAGTTTAGCAATACCGAAAGTGGCGAGCTGGCGGCAGAGTTCCGACCCGATTGATCCGGCGGCTCCGGTAACCATTACAGTCTTACCGGCAAAACCGCTCTTGATTTCGTCCATCGACACTTTGATTTCGTCGCGGCCAAGAAGATCCTCGATCTTGACGTCACGGATTCCTACTCCCCTGTCCTCGCCAAGTTCGTTAACTTCTGGCACGAACAGCACCTTGAGTCCCAGGTCGAAGCAATACTTTACAAGCCGCTCGTTTTCCAGACGGGCATCCTCCTTGCGGGTGAAAAGCACTCCTGTTACAGAGAGGGAAAGCGCCAGCTTGTCAAGGTCTTTTGCATCTTTGAAATAATAGACCGACTTATTGGAGAACTTGGCATATTTCAAAGAGGAATCAGGCGAAATAACTCCTATCAGGTCGTAATGAGGAGAATTGCGGAAACGCGAAATTGCCGATTCCGTCTTGTCAGAAGTGCCATATACAAGCACCCTGCGGCATTTCTGAAGCTCCCTGACCTTGGACTTGTACAGGTCGTACGCGGAGATCATCCCAAGACGTACGCCAACAAGCAGCAGCAAAGAGAAAAGCAGGTCGGCCAACAGCATGCCCAGCAAGACACCGTCCATTCCAACGAACGCCAGCATCGAGACAAAAACCATCGCCTCCTTGCCGGCAAGGGCCGTGACGAATTTGAGGATATCTTTAAAAGTTGTGTGCCTGATAATGATGGCATAAGTTCTCATTGCCATGAACATCACAACCGAGGACACCGCAGCTGCAAGCATCCAAACCAGCCAGTAACGTACGCCGGCGGTAAAGAACGATTCGGTGAGGGTGCCCACAAAAGCCACCACCGCCGAGGCTGATACGGAAAGGAAAGTATCCATCACCAGTACCGTCCTGACGTCCAGATACTTGGATGAAAACTTCCCTATCTGTTTATCTAAGCGTAGAGCCAAAACTCAAGTATTTTATTTTTGCGAATAGTAGTCGTATGTATGGTAGGAACCATAGCCATAACGGTATCCATAACCATATCCGCCATGCGAAGAAGACATATCAGTAGCGTTAAGCAGGATGGACAGGTTTGTAAGTCTGCCGCTCTGATAGATATCCTCCAGTTCGCCCAGCATAACCTTGTCGAGCAGTCCGGCACGGACGATGAAAATAGTACGGTCGGCCATCTCAGAAATGATCTGGGTATCGGCAACGATGTTGAAAGGAGGACAGTCTATTATGATATAATCATACTTGCTGCGCATGGACGAGATGAGGGTAGCGAATTCCTTGCTGCCGACGAGCTCGCTGGGGTTTGGAGGGATTATACCCACAGGGAGGATCTCAAGATTGTCATAGCCTTCCGCCTTGACGAGAATCGATTCGATGTCGATTTTTTCGCCGGAAAGATAGTTGGACAGACCCTTCTTGGGAGAATTAACCAGCTTGGACAAAGATGCGTGACGAAGGTCTCCATCGATCAGCAGCACCTTGAAACCCTTGATGCTCAAGGCTGCACCCAGGTTGGAAGACACAAAGGTTTTACCGGAACCGGGGTTGAAGGAGGTGGTGATGATAACGTGCTTGTCAGAACCTCTGCTCATGAACTCAAGGTTGGTGCGGCACACGCGGAAAGCCTCGTTGACGGCATCCCTGTTGCCATGCTGCACAAGGAAGGAGACATTCTCTTCTTCGTCCTTTTTCTTGCGGCCCTGCAGCAGGCTCTTCTTACCGTAGAACGGCACCTCGCCGAGGAAAGGAGCCTTGATGGTTTCGAGGTCTTTGCGGTCGCGTATCTTGGTGTCGGTAACGGTCATGAGGTAAAGTACGGCCACAGGCAGAAGCAAGCCGAGAAGCAGGGCTATCAGAAGTATCTGCTGGGTCTTGGGGGATGTAGGCCTGGAAGAACCGGTAGGACGTGTAATTACGCGTGTATTGTATGCAGTGAAAGCCTGGGAAAGCTCGTTCTCTTCCCTCTTCTGGAGGAGGAAGATGTAAAGAGCCTCCTTAACCTTCTGCTGGCGCTCGACGCTCAGCAGGTACTGTGACTGCTTGGGGTTGTCGGCCAAACGGGAAGTAGCCCTTTGCTCGGCCTTCTGGATATTGCTGATCTGGGCCTGCAGGGTATTGATCATATCATCCACCGATGCCAGGATGGTAGAACGCATATCGTTCAGGTTGGAATTCATCTCCTGGACAATAGGGTTGCGCTCCGAGGAATTCGCCACCAGGTTGTTGCGGCGGAGGACAAGGTCGTTGTACTTGCTTATCTGGTTGGTTACATTGACGTTGGACAGACTGGGAGGCGAAGGAAGCATCTTGGAGTAGTCCTCGGACGAGCTGAGGCTGGTACGAACGTAACGGGCCGAATACAACTGGTTGTCGAGGTCCTGCAACTGACGTGTCGCTTCCTGAGTCTGGGACATATACATGCTCGAAACGGCTGCCACGTCAGGGATGATGTAACGGCTCTTGTAGTTCGAGATGTCGGTATCGACATTGCCGAGGTCGGTCTCGATTGCAGCAAGACGGTCGTCGATGAAGTGTGAAGTACTGACAGCGGTCTTGTTACGGTCGTCAACCCAGTTTTCATTGTAGATTGTGAGAACCATGTCAAGGACATCCTCGGCGCGGCGGGGGCTTTCGTCGGTGATGGTGAGCTGCAGAACATCGGCGTAGTTCTTTGTATTCAGTGCAGAGGCTGACAGTCTGCTGTTATACGAAGAAGTAGCTCCCTGAATGCTGTAATGATTAATGTAAATCGGCTGCTCAACCTTGGCCACTGTATCGACCAGCGAAATAACCAGAGGGCCGCCGACAGTAAGGAGCGTATCGCCGTAGAAGCCGGCGAATTCAAAGGTTTCCTTGGTGCCGGGCACGTCAAGGGAAAGCTTATAGCTCTTTTCGTCAACCGGATTGAGTACCATGTCCATACGTCCGGCAGGCTCCAGGAACTTGGCCTTAATGGGAAGTGAGGTTCCATAGATTACGTGCTTGCGTGCGCGGCCTGCAATGCTGTAGTCGAAGTCAAGGCCCATGCGGGAAACGACCTCGCGCATGAGGTCGGGCGACTGGAGGGCGATGATTTCGTTGGCCAGCTTGGAATTCTGCTGGGTCATGCCGCCTGCCGACAGCATAGACTCGAGGTCGTTGGATGTACGGCGGATTGCAGATTCCTTGATAAGGACCGTGGATGAACGGGTATATACCTTGGGAGTTTTAACGAGATAGACTGCGGCTATGCCAAGGCAAACTACCACAGATGCTACAAACCAGTACCACTTAGAAATGCACTTGGCGATGAATTCCCTGAAATTGAAACTCTCCTGAGACTCCTGGGAATTGCGGTTGATATTGTTGTTTTCTGCCATATTCAATCAATTATTTTGCAGTACGCATAGCTACCACGGTGACGGTCGAGACGATGGTTGCAGCCAGCGAGGCAATGGAAATCCAGAATGAAGTACTCATGATGGTATTGCCGTTGACAGTGGACTGACGGGTACGCATACCGTTGGGTTCCACATAGATAAGGTCGTTCTGGCAAACGTAGTACGCAGGGCTCTTGACCAGGTCTTCCATAGAACGGAGATCGACAAGGTATGTCTTCTGGACACCGTTCTCCTCACGGATGAGGCGGATGTTGTCCCTGCGGCCGAAGATGGTAAGGTCACCGGCCAGGGAGATGGCGTCGAGGATCGTAACTGCGTCCCTGGTGATGGCATAGCGTCCGGGACGGACAACCTCACCCATAAGGGAGACATACAGGTTCATGTAATCCACGGTAACCACAGGATCCCTCACGAGGTCCTGGCTCATAAGTTCATTCTTTATCTTGTCCGCCACCTCTGCGCGGGTGAGGCCGGCCACACGGATCTTGCCTATCACGGGGAAGTCGATATTGCCGTCTGCGTCTACGATATAACCGCTGACGCCGGTATTGGACATACTGTAGCCTTCAGTGGTGGCACCAACATAACGGGATACATAGGGCAGGTTGAACTGGTGCATCAATTCAACTCCGTTACAGTTGACGATGATGCTTATCTTGTCGGCGGGACGCAGGCGGATGGACTCGACCTGTACGTCGTTACGGATCTCTTTGTCGGAGGAATCTTGGAAATAAACCACATTGGTGGGAGCAGAGCAGGCCGCCGACAGAGCCAGCATTGCCACCGATGCCAAAAATATAGATAATCTGTTCATAATCTTGCTTTGAGCTAAATCGTGCAAATATAGAACTTTTTTCCCTTATAAACAATTATAAGACCTACGCGATATGAAGATTCTCCTTGATGTCGCAGTCCTCGTGGGTGAACGAACGCAGCGTTTTGATAAGATAATCCAGCATGGCATCCTGGAAAACGCCTTCGGCGGTATATATGCTACGGTCTTTTTCAAGTTCGTCCGCGGCTTGGTCGCATGAGGCAGGAAGCTGTTCCAGCGATGCCCTGAGGGCAGTATTGCCGGCTGCATGGATATCCACGCCAAGGCCGACGTACGTACGGCGAGCAAGTTCAAGTGCATCAGGCATTTCGAACCCGTGGCGGGCGGCGGCACAGAGGGCGGCCATCAGCAGGTACACATTTGCAGTACCGTCGGAGGCACGCCATTCAAAGGTGGCCTTATCCGAGAAATCCTTGTCCACCGGCTCCTCTCCGGGATTGCAGATGGAAGCCATATCCACCTTCCCTGTCCAGCCGAGAGGTACCCTGACCAGGGCGCTGCGGTTGGAGTGCGACCAGCATAGCGAGGTAGGAGCCTCCTGATTGGGCACAAGGCGCATGAAAGCAAGGGGATGAGGATTGCCGAACGCGGTCAGGGAGGTGCCGGCATCCATATATCCGGCGATGGCCCGGCGTACCGTGTCGGTGATATCGCCGTCCTTGATCATCACGCTCTTTCCGTCACGGGTAAACTTGCAATGGACGTGCATGCCGGAGCCTGCCTTGCCGGCAGTAATCTTTGGCGCGAAAGTAATTGTCAGACCATGCTTGTAGGCCAGACGGCGCATTATCCACTTGGCGAGCACCAGCTGGTCGGCGGCGTCTTCGATGTCGACGGGGAGGAATTCAATTTCGTTCTGCTCATAAATATTGCCGTGCAGACGGAAATTACCGACCTCACTGTGGGCGTACTTGACCATGCCTCCTACCTGGGTGATCATGCGCACCGCCTCGACCCGGAAGTCGGCAAACTTGTTGAATGGGGCGCTCTCGTGGTAACCTCGCTGGTCTGCAACAGGATACAGGCCGTCATCTTCAGAAATGATATAATACTCCAACTCGCCCATTGTCTGCATGTCAAGGCCTGTTTTGCTGCGGAAAACGCTATGAGCGCGGCGAAGCACATATTCCGGAGAACCCTGGAATGGCTGACCGTCACGATTAAAGAAAGAACAAAGCACTCCTACTGTGGGCACGCTTGCAACAGGATCCCGGAAAGCGGTGCAGTAACGAGGAATGACATACAGGTCGCTTTTGCCTGCTTCAACGAAGGGGAACAAACTGGAGCCGTCCACTCTTTCGCCTGCCTCGAGGATGTTAAGAAGATGTTCCTCGTCGCGGATTACAAAATTCAGGGTTTTCAGCCGGCCATCCCAGCCGCAATAGTGAAAGTTCAGGATTTCTATTTGATTATCAAGACAATAGCGGACAAGTTCCGCCTTGTTTTTAATGTTCATCATGATTATGTTAAAAAGTCATTGGTTATAGTCTGCTAATTTACTGATAAAAATCGTATTTTTGCTAACCATGAAAAGAATAATTTGCGTTTTGTCTCTCTTGTCTGCGATGCTCGCCGCCTATTCGCAGGAACGAACCATGCGCCTTGACTACAGTTTCAGCGGAAGAACCTCGGAAGCTGTCATTGCGCTGGATGAATTGAGGGTAATCGAGGGCTGGGCAGGACGGCGCGTACATCTTAAGGAACTGCCGCTGAAAGGCAACGGACAGCTGACGCTGCGCGCGGCGCAGAACGGAGAAGTTCTGTACCGCATGTCTTTCAGCACCCTTTTCCAGGAATGGCAGAACACCGAGGAGGCCACGCAGCTTAGGCGCAGTTTCGAGAACGTTTTCCTTGTCCCTATGCCTGACGACACGGCGGTAGTTACTATAGAACTGTTTGATTCCAAAGGTAATATCCAGGCCGTCCTGAATCACTACGTCAACCCCGGCGACATACTTGTCCGCCCTGCCTCGAGCAATCCCGCAGTAAAAGACATATACATCGGTGGCCCCGTCGAAAAATGCATCGACGTGGCAATAGTTGCGGAAGGCTACACCAAGTCAGAGATGGATGTTTTCTGGAAAGACGCACGGGAAGCAGTAAAGTCCATTTTCTCACATGAGCCCTTCAAAAGAATGAAAGAGCGTTTCAATTTCAGGGCGGTCGGGCTCGAATCAAGCCAGAGCGGCGTGAGCATTCCCGGCAAAGGAGTATGGAAAGACACTCCCCTTCATTCTTCCTTCGATACATTCTATTCGGCGCGCTACCTCACCACACTTAAATTGAAAGACCTTCACGACGCCCTTGCCGGAGTGCCTTACGAGCATATCATAATCCTCGCCAACACAGATAATTATGGCGGCGGTGGAATCTACAATTCATACACTCTGACTACTGCGCATCATCATCAATTCCGTCCGGTTGTCGTGCATGAATTCGGACACAGTTTCGCCGGTCTTGCCGATGAGTACTACTACGACGACCAGTTCAGCGACTACTACTTCCCCGAAGTCGAACCCTGGGAGCAAAACATCACCACGATGTTCGATTTCGACAGCAAATGGAAAGATATGCTGGGACGCGACGGAGTGTCCGTCCTGGAGGGCGGCGGTTACATGAGTAAAGGCGTATGGCGCGGCTGCGAAGACTGCCGTATGAAAACCAATACAGCCGCAGGATTCTGCCCAGTATGCCAGCGGGCGATTGAACGTATGATTCGCTTCTACACCGAATAGAAACGTTAGAATACGAGGCCGAACGATGCGATGTAAGTTTGGGTGGAAGGATCGGCCAGCGGAGCGAATGAAAGCTGTACGCGCTTGCTTCCAAAGCCGTCCCACGAAACGTCGGGGATACCGAACAAGTTCTTGACGGGCTCAAGCAGCCATCCGCCTATATGTGCGGACAGAATGCCCAGTCCCGCCCCGGCAAGAATGTCCCCTATCCAGTGCCGGTTTCCGTATATCCTGTCCACTCCTGCAAATATCGCCATCGCGTAAGCCCCTGATGCCCAGCCTGCTCCATAATCCATACCCACCAACTCAGCACCAGTAAAAGCTAGAGTTGTATGCCCTGAAGGGAAGGATTTGTAATCGCCTCCGTCAGGCCTGAGCGAATGGAACAGCAGCTTGGGGATGCGGCTCAAAGCAAGGGTGGAAAGATGGGCGATCGACGACTCGATCGCTCTGTCCACAAAAGCATGGCGGGATCTCGCGCCGGCCAGCCCCAGCCCTAGATGCATAAAAGAAGGGGCATACTGCACATAAGAGCCTATGTCATAAAAAGGGGCGTCCCGCCGCAATTCCAGCTGGACATAGTCCCGCAAGGGCACCTCTACAGCATCGTGTCCAAAGTAATGGAACCCGAGACCGGCACCAGTAAGCAGGACGGGGGCAATAATCTGCCCGGCCTTGAAGTTGCCGGAATACTGGGCCCCTGCCGGAAAAACCGGCAGCAGGCACAGTATAACCAGCAGCAGGCGCTTCATGGATCAGGCTATCTGGGGCCTTCCGGGACGCTCCCTGCGTTCGGAGCCTTCCAGGTGCCTTTCTTCCATCTTTCCCTCCTGAAGGGCGGCATATTCCGCCTTTGCATTGAGGATGTCAATAGCCGTGAAGATTGCAGAACGCATGGAATGAGGATCCGCCTCGTCACGGCCTGCCATATCATAGGCAGTACCATGGTCGGGGGAAGTCCTGACTATAGGGAGGCCTGCGGTGTAGTTCACACCGTCCTCGAAAGAGAGTGCCTTGAAAGGGGCCAGTCCCTGGTCGTGATACATGGCAAGAGTGGCATCGAAGCGCTCGTAGTGCCCCAGGCCGAAAAAGCCGTCCGGCGAGAATGGGCCGAAAGCCAGTATACCCTCGGCGGTAGCCTCTGCTACTGCAGGAATGATGATATCCTGTTCCTCAGTGCCGAGCAGGCCGCCGTCACCGCTGTGGGGATTGAGACTCAGCACGGCAATACGAGGCTGATCTATGCAGAAGTCCTCTTTGAGAGACTTGTTCATCAAACGTAATTTACTGAGTATCTTTTCTTTAGATATAGAACTCGTGACGTCCTTCAAGGGGATATGACCAGTTACCACTCCCAGGCGCAACCTATGGCTGGTCATGAGCATTGTAACGTCGCTCACACCGAACTGCTGCTGCAGATACTCAGTATGGCCGGGGAAACCGAAGCCCTGCCCCGACATGGCCTTTTTGTTGATCGGACCGGTGACCAGCACATCTATAAGTCCGGCCTTAATGTCCTCAACGGCTTTGGCCAGGGATGTTATTGCCGCGCTGGCAGATTCCGGGGTTGCCTGGCCCGGCTCTGCGTACACATTGTCGGGCAGACAGTTAAGAATATTGATCCGCTTTGGTTTGGCGTCGGCTGCAGAGGTGATTACGTTTGTATCCAGCTGCTCGATCTCAGGAATGGTCTTGCGGTAAAAGCCGAAGAGCTTGGACGAGCCGTAAACCACCGGGGTAAAGAATTCCAGTACCCTGGGGTCTGATATTGCCTTGATGATGACCTCGTAACCTATACCGTTCGAGTCACCTTGGGTTATTCCTACAATTGGTTTCTTCTTTTGCATATTAAGGTTCAAATAAACTATCTGAATTATTCTGGACGTATCCTTCATCGGCGGGCAGGCCGGGCATAGAATATGCAGCGACGGCAAGCCGGTCGCATCGCTCGTTCTCGGGATGTCCCGCATGTCCCCTGAGCCAATGGAACTGCAGTCGGAAGCCGGAAGCCACGGCATCGTACCGTGCCCACAGATCGGCGTTCTTCTTGCGTTTCCAGCCTTGTGTTATGGTATTTACCACATACTGGGAATCGCTCCATACCTCGACCGCAGCATCCTTCCAGCGTATTGCCTCCAGTCCCTTGATAACCGCCAACAATTCCATCCGGTTATTGGTGGTAAGGGCATAGCCCCCGCTCATTTCTTTGCGCAGAGACCCGCAACAGAGCACGACCCCCCAGCCACCAGGACCCGGATTACCGCTGGCCGCCCCGTCAGTATAAAGATATATAGTCTCTGACTTGGTCATATTCGTATCCGCGCGAAAGCGCAAATTTAATAAGTTTCAGTTTCTTTTGAGGATCACCCTCAAGGCTGCGGGCCTTGGCCTGGAGCAGCTTGTCAAGCCGCTGGACAGACACTTCGGAATCGATGGTGCCAAGGGCATCGTCGATAAGTGCAGGCTCTATGCCCTTGGCCCTGAGGGCGTAACGTATCTTCAACGGGCCCCATCCATCCAACTGGGCCTTTTCCCGGGCGAAGGCTCCGGCGTAACGACCGTCATCAACGTAACGGTTCTCCACAAGAGAGTCAAGCAACTCCCCCGCTGCGGACTGATCCCCTTCCACCAACTTCAAAGCCTTGGCAAGGATATCCTTCCTGCAGTATTCCCGTTTGGAGCACATTGTCTCCAGGCGGTCCAGCACCTTCCTGAGCCCTTCGTCCATTTTAGAAATCGTACCCAAAAGATATATAGAGGCCAACATCACGCTTCCAATCGTGGAAGCGGTCCGACCAGTTGGTCAGCAACTTGACAGGCCCTATAGCGGTATTGATACCAATCTCGAAACCGGCACCCCAAAGAGTGGGAAGGAAAGTATCGACGATACCGGCAATGGTTTCTTCCTCGCGGAAGTAACCTCCGGTAGCAGTAACAAATACATTCTTGCCGAACTGCACCCTCAAGCCGAGGTTGAGTGATGCCACATAAGGAGCCGCCTGATAAACATTGCCGAAGCCGATGAACGGAATCTGGCCGTCGATGTAACGGTCAGCCAGCACACCGCCGACATAGTTCTGATGGGCGTAGGAATATGTAGGATCGGGAGATTTTTCATGTCCCGGCTTTTCAGGGCTTCCAAGGAGAGCCCTGAAATGCATGTCCGGCACCAGCGCCAGATGCTTACCGAGCGGCAGCACGGTGGCAAAATTGAGGTAGGCAGTATGCAGAGGAGTGAAATTATCGTGCTTGATCTTTATGAAATCATAGTCATAACCGAAGGTAAGGTTCACACCCTTGGAAGGATAATTATAGCGGTCGTAGGTATAGACGGTACCGTCACCGAAAAAGCCAAGATAGCCACCCCTGGTAAGCAGATAGTCCATTGAATAGATTGAGGCTCCATAAGTAGTGCCATAAGGCAGGAAATACTGCCTGAACTGAGCTCCCACTTTAAAGTCCATGCTTGTCCACTTGATGTTTGACAGGTACAGGCGCTCAGCATGCCCCCACCATCGGGCCTCATCGCCGACAGTGCTCAAGTCGGTGATCAAGGTAGATGAAACGTTCCTTATGCTGGCGTCCAGATTAATTGTGGGAAGCCAGGCGATATCAAGCGCAGAACGGACGGAAAGCTTCTGGCTGCGGCCTATCTTGGCGTCGAGGTCCAGTTTGGCCCCGCTAAGTTTATGGGCATTGAGCCCGACGTTGAATATAAACGACGGCCATTCTTCATTATCAAGGCGGACGCCCATCCCGAACTGGTGACGGGGACCTTTTGCACAGTTGATGACAAGCCTGTACGGCGCCTCGTGCCCGAGTATATCGTACGAAACCGACGAGAAACATCCTGTAGCCTCGATCAACGACATCACATGTTCCATATCCTTCTTGGTTACT
The DNA here is from genome assembly GCA_902766255.1 of uncultured Bacteroidia bacterium. GTDB lineage: Bacteria > Bacteroidota > Bacteroidia > Bacteroidales > UBA932 > Cryptobacteroides. The sequence goes on along the minus strand of CACXCS010000049.1, from coordinate 32,172 downwards.
TTGTCTCCGGCCTTTAGCTTGATCTTGCGGTGAAGCAATCGGGACTCGGAATTCGAAAGGCCCTTGAATTCAATAGAATAAATCGGTATAGGAGTACGGCCGATGTCAACTGCGCGATGTGACTGGAGCTTGGTATGGGAGTCCTTGGTCAGACCCTTGACCTCTGCAATCTCCTCCGCCTTCAGGCGCGCGGCGGCGTAACCCCTGTCAATCATGATATCTATAGCTTCGGCATTGAAACTGAGCATATTGTACTCTGAAATCGCAGGTTTTATAAACACGTCGGCCTCACCTACATTCTTGTCGAAGGTGGTTTTGCCGAGCATGTCGATAAACTGCATCAGAATGTCGCCCAAATTGTTTACCTGCGAATACGTCAGATTCTTGTCTGACAGGTCCACGCCTATGACTATATCCGCTCCCATCGCCCTGGCAAGGTCAACCGGGAAATTGTTGCGGGTTCCGCCGTCGACAAGAATGGTTCCCCTGTAACGTACCGGCTTGAAGAGGCCGGGGATGCTCATCGTGGAGCGCATAGCATCCTTTAGAGAGCCGGACGACCAGTTCTTGGCCTTCAGACTCACCATGTCCGCCGCCACGCAGAAGTATGGTATTGGCAGGTCGGCGAAGGACATAGGGTCCTGGTAGCCTACCGACACGCTGGAAAGCAAGTTATTGATATTGAAGCCGTAAACATAGCCGGAAGGCAGTGAACTGGCCAGATTGTTCTCCCCGAAAACCGTGTGATTTCCACCGTCCACATACAATATCTGGTCATCGATGCGGGACTGGAAATCCTTCTTCGAATAATGGAAAGGAATGGCAAGTGAATATGTCTCCCTGTATCGCTTCCGCGAATAGGATAGATACGACCTGTCAATCTTGTCGGTAAGCATGCGGCTCCAGTCCTGATGACGGAACAGGGAGTCCATGAACTCAGAATTGTAACCCAGGCCGACCATGCCACCCACAAGACCTCCGATACTGGTACCGCAGACCATGTCGATCGGGATGCCCTCCTCCTCCAGGTAACGCAGCACGCCGACGTGCGCTGCACCTTTGGCTCCACCTCCGCTGAGTACCAGGGCCACGGCTGGCCGGTGCTCCTTGATATGGATGGAGTCCATGCGGCTGCGCATCTTGGAAATGATGACGGCGTCGGCAGCCGGGTCCACGCTATCAATGGACAGGCCGTTGGGATACTCCTGTCCAAGTGCCGGTACGGCTGTAAGAACTGTTGCAATGAACGCTAGCGCTGTCCGGCAAGCATTCCACAGGCCGCGAGTATATCCTCGCCCCTTGAAGCTCTTATCGTACATACTACTCCGTGATTGTTAAGACGGTTCTTGAATTCTTCCATCCGCAGAGCAGGCGCACACTCGTACGGAAAATCGGGAATCTTGTGGAAACGGATGAGATTCACGCGGCACTCAAGGCCTCCGAGAAGGCGTATCAGGGCATCCGCATGGCGCTTGTCATCGTTCCATCCGGCAAACATAGTGTATTCGAAGCTCACCCGGCGCTGTCCGCTGAAATCGTACTGCCGGATCAGTTTCACCACTTCCTCAAGGGGCCATGCCTTCTGCCCGGGCATCATGGAAAGGCGCTCCTCAGGAAAGGGATTATGCAGGCTCACCGCAAGGTGACAGCGATGCTCATCCATAAAACGTTTCAGCACAGGCAATACGCCTATAGTGCTGAGAGTGATGCGTTTGGGACTCCAGCCAAAGCCATCCGGGGCAGTCAGTATTTCGATTGCCCTGCTGACCGAGTCGTAATTGTCAAGCGGCTCTCCCATACCCATGAAGACGGCATTGGTGAGCTCAGATGCTTCGGGAATACTGACAAACTGGTTGAGAATCTCCGCAGTATCAAGGTTACCATGCCATCCCTGCCTGCCGGTCATGCAGAACTTGCAGCCCATACGGCAACCGGCCTGAGAACTGACACAAAGGGTTTTGCGGTCCTCATCGGGTATGACTACCGACTCGATATAACGACCGTCGCCGGCCTTGAAAAGATACTTGGCAGTACCGTCAGAGGACACGGCGGAACCGACGGGCGGCGCCGTACCAAGTTCGAAATCCTGCTGAAGCCTGGCTTTGGCCGCTTTGGAGATATTGCCCATTCTGGACCAGTCCACGGCCTTTTTGGCATAGAGCCAGTCTGCGAGCTGCCGCCCCACAAAAGGCTTCAGCCCGCAGGCGGAGACCGCTGCGACCAGCTCGTCCGGACTTTTTCCGAGCAACTTTGTTTTCACATTACAAAAATAAGGATTTTTCTCTTATATTTGTAATTCAAAATATTAAAACCACACGTTATGGCTAAAGAAATTGAAACACAGGCCACCGACGTCAATGCCGCCAAACTCAAGGCATTGCAGGCCACGATCGACAAGATCGAGAAAGATTTCGGGAAAGGAACGATTATGAAGCTGGGAGATCAGCCACAATGGGATGTCCAGGTAATACCGAGCGGCTCCGTTGCCCTCGACCACGCACTGGGCATTGGTGGTTACCCCCGCGGCCGCATAATCGAAATCTACGGCCCGGAATCCAGCGGCAAGACCACTCTTGCCATCCACGCAATCGCAGAGGCCCAGAAGATGGGCGGAATCGCAGCCATGATAGATGCAGAGCACGCATTTGACCGCAGTTATGCCCAGGCTCTCGGCGTCAATCTGGAAACCCTCCTCATCAGCCAGCCCGACAACGGTGAACAGGCCCTCGAGATCGCTGACAACCTCATCCGCAGCGGCGCCATCGACATAGTCGTAATCGACTCCGTGGCGGCCCTGACCCCCAAGGCCGAGATCGAAGGGGAGATGGGCGACAACAAAGTCGGCCTCCAGGCCCGCCTCATGAGCCAGGCTCTCCGCAAACTCACCGCCAACATTTCAAAGACCAACACCTGCTGCATTTTCATCAACCAACTCCGCGAGAAGATCGGCATCATGTTCGGCAACCCTGAAACCACCACCGGCGGCAATGCACTCAAGTTCTACGCTTCCGTACGTATCGACGTACGCCGAATCACCCAGCTCAAAGACGGTGACGAGGCCACCGGCAACCGTACCCGCGTCAAAGTCGTCAAAAACAAAATGGCCCCGCCCTTCAAGAAGGCTGAATTCGACATTGTTTACGGCGAGGGCATCAGCCATGTAGCCGAAATAGCCGACCTGGCCATCGAGCTGGACATCATCCACAAGAGCGGCTCATGGTTCAGCTACGGCGGCGAGAAACTCGCACAGGGTCTCGCCTCGGTCAAGCAGCTCCTCCGCGACAACCCCGAGCTCTGTGACGAAATCGAAGCCCGGGTCCGTGAGCAGCTCGCCACTGTAAAAGACTGATCTGCACAGCTTTTATGGCCCTGCTTTTCGTCTTCCTTCTGAGCGCGATGCTCATCTCCTTCCTCTGCTCCGTGCTGGAGGCAACGTTGATGAGCACACCAATCTCATACATAACCATGAAGGAAGAAGAGGGATACAAGCCGGCGGCCCTGATGAAGAAGTACAAAACCGACACTTCAAGGCCGCTGGCCGCTATCCTCTCCCTCAACACCATAGCCAACACCATAGGCGCCGCCGGAGTCGGCCGTCAGGCCACCCTGGTATTCGGAAGCGCCTGGTTCGGCCTGGTCAGCGTGATTACCACGATACTTATTCTCGTATTTTCGGAGGTCATACCCAAAAACATAGGCACCGCCCGCTGGAAAAGCCTCATGGGCTTTACCGCCAGAACAATCAAGCTGCTGATATTCTGCCTCTACCCTATTGTCATCGCCGTTGAATGGCTGCAGAAAAGAATCACCCCCGAAGACAGCGACGCCACCATATCACGCGAGGAAGTAAGCGCAATGGCCGATGTGGCCGAAGAATCCGGAGAGCTAGACGAGGACGAAAACGAAGTCATCCAGAATATCATCTCCCTGGACGAGATGAAAGCCTACGACGCCATGACGCCACGCGTCGTCTGCGCCATTGCCCCCGAGTCCATGACGCTCAAGCGTTTCTACAAGGACAAACGCTATCTCCACCACAGCCGCATCCCCGTATACGCCGACAACGACGAATACATCACCGGCTACATCCTGCGCATGGAGGCACTCCAGCTCATCGCGGAAGACAAATTCGACGTGACCCTGGGCGACATACGCCGCGACATCGCATCCTTCACGGACGAAACCACCCTGGACGTCATCTGGGATGAGATGATATCCAAAGACGAGCCCATCAGCGTAATTATCGATGAGTACGGTGCATTCCAAGGCATCCTTACCTTGGAGGATGTTATCGAGACCATACTCGGTAACGAAATAGTAGACGAAAGGGACGAAGTACGGGATATGCAACAGCTCGCCCTGGAACGCTACCTGAAGCGCAAGCAGTCCATCCCTAAAGCTTGACGACGCCCTTGCCGGTTCGTCCGTCCACACATATCTGCAAAGGCTTTTCCAACCTGATATGCCGCACAAAGCGACTCTCCGACATTGCCGGAAGCGAGGCTAGTTTTTCGTGGTCCACATCGTCGGAACTGATGTATCCCACGTTGAAGGATGTCATGTTCTGGAAGAAGTGCGAGCCTTGGCTGGGCTCTATCCTGAAACCGTCCAGGCCACATTCTACCAGCGCTTTGGCCTCGGATATGTCGCTCCAGACCACAGGAATGCCCAGAGTGGGTATCGAAGAACCCCAGCGGCCATAGCCGATCAAAAGGTAACATCTCCCCTCCTGCCGCATACGTGCGTTCAGGTCAGCTATTTCTGCAGCTATTTCAGGCGTGTGCATCTTGTCGAAAGTATCCTTGCGCACATAAATTATGTCTGAGACCCCGGGAATCCAGCCGGTGCCAAGGGAGCTGTCGGACATGACCAGCGCTCCACGCGTGTCGATTTCATCCCAGTTAACTTCAGTATTCATGCCGTCAGATGAGACAGGGCGGATCTGGAGCAGGTGGAACAGATTGTTCTGGAGGTCTGCGGCGAATTCTATCTCTACATTGCTCTGCATCTCCTGAACAGCTATCGAAAGCAGGTTCTTGAGAATGTCGGCAAGCGGGAACGTATTATAACGCAGTACATGAGCGAAGGTTACCACCTTTGGGCCGTCGGCATAGGGCGTATCGACTATACGGCCGTTGTAGGTGTCGAAAGTAGAAACCACCTTCGAGAGCTCCTTGAATGAACCGCACTCCGAAATAGGTATCCGTTCGAGGTTCACAGCATCATCCACCGAGGTCTTGAAACTGCCGGGCTGGAGGTTCAGTGCATACATGACCTTCTGGGTATCGCGCAGGGCCAGCTCGGGCGTGGAAGTCTGGATGATGTTCTTTGGATGTGCCGGACAGAAACGAAGCACCTGCTCGCCGTCCACCACCGCCTTGCCTAAACCGAAGGCGATTTTTGCGATGCCCTCCTCCGGCTTTTCATATCCTACCGGGTAGAAGTTTACCGACCTTGCGGATCCTGAAAGTGTCGGGAAGAAAAATCCTCCGTCCTCACTGCCGGATATTTCCTGTATGATGATACCCATCTTCTCTTCCGAGATAACATTTGCAGTGGCGGTAATGTAGGCCCTTGAAGATGCATAATAAACCGATGCATACACGCTCTTTATAGCGTTCCCAAGGAGTCGCAGCTGCAGGTCTTCGTTCTCGGTATGGGGTATCATATAAGTTGAATACACTCCCGCAAAAGGCTGATAATAAGAGTCTTCCAACTTAGAAGACGAGCGTATTGCAAGTGGCCTCGCCACCTCCCGGATAAAGATGCGGAGCTTGACCATAAGGTCGGTCGGTAGTGTGGAAGACACGAACTGGGTAAGCAGTTCGCTGTCGGATACGTCCGAATTGATTACATACTGCAGTCCGTTTTCAAGTATGAACCGGTCGAAATATTCGGTAGAAACGGCCAGTGTACGGGGAATCAGAAGCCGCACGTTTTCCCACTTATCATACAGCTTGTACTTGTAGAGCAGGTGACTCAGGAATGCCAGGCCGCGAGCCTTTCCACCGAGGGGACCGCTACCTATACGGGCGAACCCTATCGTATCGTTGTAACTGTCCGGGTCGAAACGCGCCACCACACCAAGGCCCTGTGAGGTACGGTACTCATGGATTAGCCGGACCACATCGGCCCTGAGAGAAGCCGAATCGGGGTAGGCAGTGTTCTTTATCTGATTACCGACTTTGAATATACCCCTTGCCAGCAGCCACCTTGATATGTAGTTCCTGGCCTGGAGAGAAGACAGATATGATTCTGGCAGTGTAGAAATAATACGCTCCGCACCCTGGAGGTCAGAGGCCCGTGCTATCTGGTGATGCTTGCGGTCGGTAACCACGAAGTCTCCAAATCCGAACTCACTTCCGATATACTCGCCGAGTTCGTGCGTGAGCATCTTTGATTGCTTCATAAGGAACCCGGCACCGAGACTTGCAGCAACGCTGCGCATACTTTCCTGCGATGACTGCATCAAGATTGGCATTTTGGGCACTTCCCTGCGTATCTGCTTGCAAAGGTCCACTCCGGCATCGAGTTTTTCGGTCTCGGGGGCGTCGCCCTTGTGGCGCACGAATCCGATATCGGAGATAACGCCCAGCATCTGGTCCTTGTACCGTTCGAAAGTGGCTACGGCATCGTCGTAATTGGTAGCCATCAGGATTTTGGGACGGGCGCGCTTGCGGAATATCTGCTGGTCCTCATTAAGGGCATCATCCAGAGCTGCGACATTCTGCTGGATGACCAGTTTGTACAGCAGCGGCAAGTATGTGGAATAATAGCGGACAGAATCCTCTACCAGCAAAATGCACTGCACTCCGCCGTCCAGGATATCGGATTCGGCATTGAGGCTGTCTTCCAACAGCTTGATAATGGCAATGATAAGATCCGTAGAGCCGCTCCAGCAGAACACATGGTCGATGTGGCTGCTGTCATGGTCGCGCATCTTCCTCCACACCTCGCGGGAATATGACGCCAGCAGGACAATAGGTGTTTCCGGGGCTATAGCTTTCATGTCCCTTGAAAAGTCGAAAACGTCCACAGCGCCGGAATTGTACATTGCAATAATCAAGTCAAATTCCTCACCTGAAGCCGCCAGGCCAAGAGCCTCGGCGCTGGTGGCCACTCTCTCGAAAACCGGAGGGTTTGAAAGATTGAGCTCGGAGTACTCGCGGGCAATTCGCATATCAAGCCTGCCGTCCTCTTCGAGCGAGAAATTATCGTAGTTGTTGCAAACCAGCAGCACACGGCGTATGCGGCGGCTCATAAGGGAGAAGGGATCAGTCTGCGTCATAGATGGCGCAAGTTACAATTTTTTCGGGAATTGTTTCCAAAAAACTGTCACTCCCCCATTTCCAGTATGGGGTCGGCCTTGTCGAAAGTGCCGTATACCTGCTCAGAAGCAGCACGGCAGCCTCCGTTGCAGCGGCTCAGAAGGGAGCAGTCCTTGCAGCGCTCCGGGACGCCGGAGTAGCGGGCGGCAATTGCCGGGTCGGACAGTATATCCCCTATAGGGCGATCATAGATATTGCCCATCACGTACGGCGAATGATTGCAGAAGCGGACGTTGCCGCTATAGTCAAGCGTCACTGGACGACGGCTGAAATCGGTGCTGCACCACGAGAACTTGATATGAGGGTACGGCGAAGGATCCATCAGGCAGGGCGGCGTACAGACTCCGCTTACAAAGTGCATGTCAAGGTGCTGCAGGGCAAATGCTTCCACATCTGCGAACGCCTTTTTGAGCGTGCGGGCATCAAGCACCAGTTCCCTGGTATGCTTTATCCCCATCCCTCCTATGTTGAAACGGTTGACCATTACGCTGCGCACGCCCGTATCGTATATGAGCCTGAGTGTTTCGGGAATATCGGGGGCGTTGACTGAAGTTACGACGAGTACGGCAAATGCGCCTTCCGGCATCCTGCAGGCCACTCTGGTAAGGGCGGAAACGGCTTTTTCCCAGGAACCCGGCAAGCCTGTAAGGTACTCGTGCACTTCTGCCCTGTAACTCAGAAGAGGGATCTGGATGGCCCCGGCGCCGAGGTTGCAGAAGTTTTCGAGCGAAGATTCTGTCAGAAGGGTACCATTGGTGAGAATGTTTATCCTGCAGCCCTTGAAGCGGGCGGTGAGCATCAGGTCATGGACATTCTTCAACAGCAGCGGTTCGCCTCCGGAAAAAGATATCGTACCGAGTGTTGCCTGGCCCAAAAGCTTCTTCAGAGTTTTGCGCGCAAGTACCGGGTCTGGAGCTGGAAGAGCTGTACTGCCGTCACGCCAGAAATTATAGCAGAACCTGCAGTTCTGGTTGCAGGCCTGGGTAAGTTCGAAAACAAGGTTTTCTATCCGGACCGGATCCATCAGATTATCGTGATGAGAGCCTTGGCGGGGAGTTCCTTCTCTTTTTCTTCTCCGTTGGGGAATATGTCGATAACGGACAAGCTCACTGATGCGCCGCCTTTATACTTGGTATCGGCCAGCTGCATCTCGAAAACAAGTTCGCCGTTCTGGGTGTCCGGCGCAGAGAAATCGGCAGTCTGGATAAGGGGTGAATCTGCAGTGTCGGCATTGATGCGGCACACATATTTGGTGGAAGACGGAGCCGTTATAGTGATTACAAGGATATCGCCCGGTTTGAGACGGGTCCCTTCATAGCCCTTGACAGTCACCTTGAATTCGTCCATCGGCATTACCGGGTCATAACACATAACCTCAGGAGAGACAGGTTCATAACAAGTAACCTGTGGGATGCCGCCCGTGCAGGATGCCGCCGAGATCAACGACCAGGCGGTCAGCATTATTCCGCCCATCTTGTACTTGAAATGAAGCGCCCTCGCGCTCTTGCCTTTGGAAAGAAATACCCACAAAGAAGCAGCGGCAAACACTACTCCCGCTAGTATATAGACAACAATGAACCTGATTTTCATATCACCGGCAAAAATAATCTTTATTTAATAAATACACAACTACCAGAATTCTTGCACGACACTGGCGTAAAAAGGACTTCACGGGCATTTTTCACGCAGTAAAGTCACATTATTGAAAGATTTTTCTAATTTTGTAATTATGGCTGAATCTAACTTTATCGACTACGTGAAGATATATTGCGCCTCTGGACACGGAGGGGCCGGTTCGATGCACCTGCACCGGGCTAAATATATTCCAAAGGGCGGCCCTGACGGCGGAGACGGCGGCCGGGGCGGGCATATTATCCTCCGTGCAAATGCCCAGTTCTGGACCCTGATACACCTTAAATACCGCAAGCACATCAAGGCCGATGACGGCGAGCGCGGCGGCGCAGCGCTCTGCAAAGGCAAGAACGGTGCGGATATCATACTGGACGTCCCTGTCGGAACGGTTGTCAAGGATGCCGACACCGGCGAACAGATCTTCGACCTTGCCGAGGACGGACAGGAGCGCATTCTCTGCCGTGGCGGACGCGGCGGACTGGGAAACAACAACTTCAAGAGCGCCACCAACCAGACCCCACGCTACGCCCAGCCTGGAGAGGAAGGCGAGGAAGGCGCATACATCCTGGAACTCAAACTCCTGGCCGATGTAGGCCTGGTCGGATTCCCCAATGCCGGCAAGTCCACCCTGCTCTCGGCCATAACCTCTGCCAAACCAAAGATTGCATCCTATGCATTTACGACCCTCGAGCCCAACCTGGGCATAGTCCGCTATCACGACGACCGGTCTTTCGTAATGGCCGACATCCCCGGAATCATCGAGGGCGCCCATGAAGGCAAAGGTATAGGAACCAGGTTTCTCAGGCACATCGAGCGCAACTCGGTGCTTCTTTTCATGGTAAGCTGCGAAGAAGAAGACATCGCCGCAGGCTACAAGACCCTGCTGAAGGAGCTCAAGCTCTACAATCCGGACCTTCTGGCCAAGCAAAGGGTTCTTGCCGTTACAAAATGCGACCTGATCGATGCCGAACTGGAAAAAGAAATCGCCCGGGTACTCCCCAGGCGCGTTCCACATGTATTCATATCCTCGGCCACCGGTGAGGGCCTTGACAAACTGAAAGACATGCTATGGAAAGCACTTCAGGAATAGTCGGCGTCCTTCGCTCGCTCCATCACATCGACAAGGACGTAACGCTTGCTGTCAACGGCTGCAACTCCCCTTTTACCGATACGATGTGGCAGGTCTTTTCCGACAACAGGATATGGATCGTGCTTTACCTTGCAATTGCCGCCCTCGTAATTGTACGTCTGGGGTGGAAAAGAGGCCTCCTGCTGATCGCCTGCTGTATTTTATGCGTGGTGAGCATAGACCAGCTTGACAACCTTGTCAAGGAAAGCGTACAGAGGCTTCGTCCCGTACACGATGCAGACATGTTGGCGCGCGGCCTTCATGTGCTCGAGGTCCCTGGACGTCCGTACGGTTTCTTTTCGGCCCACGCCGCCAATTCTGCGAGTTTTGTAACCTGCGTGCTCACCGGGCTTGCTACGGACAAGAAGCACAACTACACGCTTTTGGGGATACTTCTGGGGATCTGGGCGCTGCTTGTAGGTGTCAGTCGCGTTTTTGTAGGCAAACACTTCCTCGGCGACGTCCTGGCAGGTCTTGCTACGGGCGTACTTTTCGGCCTGCTTATTGGCTTGCTCTACCGCCTTTTATGCAAGAAAGTCCCCTTCTTCAGGGACTAGTCAGAGTTCAGGAAGGGTTTTCTCCATCTGGATTCCCCTGGAACCCTTGACCAGAATCATGCTTCCGCTGACTGGATTGTCGTGCAGCCAAGAGGCAAGAGAATCTGAAGTGTCGAAGCAGCTGAATCCATCTAATCCTGTATTGGATACCGCTTTACCAAATTCGCTTCCTACCAGGCAAGCATTCAGGCCAAATGCCTTGAGTTGCTTGATAATCTTGATGTGTTCCGCCAGTGATTCAGCACCGAGCTCGCGCATATCTCCGAGAAGGGCCAGCTTGACAGGAGCCTGTACAGCAGCGAAATTATCCAGCGCGGCCTTCATTGACGAAGGGTTGGCGTTATAAGCATCCACAATCAAAGTATTGCGGGTAGTACGGACCATCTGGGAACGCTGGTTGGAAGGACAGTATGCCTCGATTGCGGCTACAGCCTGCGCCCGGGGAACACCAAAATAGTCCCCCACTGCCAAAGCGGCCAGCACGTTGGCGGCGTTGTATGCGCCGACAAGCTGGGTATGAACTTCAACATCTTTCAGGCGTAGTGTCAGGAAAGGAGAGTCCGGCGTAACAGGCAACAACTCAGCACCTTGATAGTCAAGTCCGTAGCCGAAGAAATGGCAAGGCAGGCCGGCCGCCATCTGCCGCAGGTCCGTATCATCCTCGTTGATGAAAACAAGACTGCCGGCACGGGATCCCAGCCAGCGGTATAATGCACCTTTGGCCTTTTTCACCCCTTCAAAAGAACCAAATCCAAGCAGGTGGGCGCGTCCGACATTGGTGATGAGTCCGTATTCGGGCTGGCTTACCTTTACCAGCTTCTCAATATCGTCCGGATGGTTGGCACCCATCTCGATTACGGCAATTTCGGTTTCTGGCGTAATGGACAGGATGCTGAGCGGGACGCCTATATCGTTATTAAGATTCCCCTTGGTGGCAGTCACCTTGAACTTGCGGGCAAGCACCGCAGAAATCAGCTCTTTGGTAGTAGTTTTGCCGTTGGTTCCGGTAAGCCCCAGCACTGGAAGTTTACCATCCCTGACATGGGTCCTGTGCCAGATGGCAAGGTCGCGCAGAGTCGACAGAGGGTCGGCGACTTTGATCAGACGGCCGTCTTCAGGAAGAAGGGCGTCCGAATTGACCACCGCCCAGGCCGCACCAGCCTCCAATGCCTTGAGAGCGAATGTATTACCATCGAATGTTTCACCACGAAGGGCGAAGAATATCTCTCCGCCCTTGATTGCACGGCTGTCGGTGGTTACCCTGTAGCCGCAGCCGCAATATTTTTGATAAAGATCTTTCATTTCGTTCCTGTACTGCCAAAACCGCCCTCTCCCCTGCCCGAACCGGCAAGCTCCTGAGCGGGCTCCCATTCAAGTCTTTCGTGCCGCGCAAGCACAAGCTGCGCCACCCTCTCCCCTCTTTCAACCACGAAATCGGTATCGGAAAGATTGACCAGAATTACGCACACCTCGCCGCGGTAGTCGGCATCAATGGTGCCGGGGGCATTAAGCACGGTTATACCCTTCTTTGCGGCAAGGCCGCTGCGGGGGCGTACCTGCACCTCGAATCCCGCAGGGATCTCGAGAAACAGGCCGGTAGGAATAAGCGCACGCCCAAGCGGCTTGATCAGCACCGGCTCCGGATTGTCGGCGCGCACGTCCAGGCCCGCCGCCAGGTCGGTGGCATACTCGGGAAGAGGATTGGAACTGCGGTTGATGACTTTGACTTTCATTATGCAGCCTTTTGTTTCTTCTGGGGGTCCTTGAAAAGGATCATGAACAGGATGCCTACGACCAAGGCGTAACCGGCAAAGATATACCATGCCTGGGGCCACTTGGAAGCATCTTCAAATACGCCCACGGCCTCGACTACCCTGCCGGCTGCGAGGGTTCCGACCGTAGCGCCCAAACCGTTGGTCATCAGCATGAACACGCCCTGTGCGCTGGATCGGATATCCTCGGTAGTGTTCTGTTCTACGTACAGCGAGCCGGAAATGTTGAAGAAGTCAAATGCAACACCGTATACTATGCAGCTGAGGATGAACAGCAGTACGCCTGGCATGGCGGGGTTGCCAAGACCGAAGAAGCCGAAGCGGAACACCCAGGCGAACATGGCAATAAGCATGACCTTCTTGATACCGAACTTCTTCATGCAGAACGGAATAAGCAGGATACAAAGAGTTTCAGAAGCCTGGCTGATGGCAATCAGGGCGTTGGAATTCTTGACGGCGAAAGTATCGGCCAGCGCCGGATCGGCGGCAAAGGAGCCGAGGAAGGTATTGGCATAACCGTTTGTAATCTGGAGCGAAGCGCCAAGAAGCATGGAGAAGATGAAGAAAACGGCAAACTGACCATCCTTGAAAAGGGTGAAAGCCTTAAGCCCGAAGGCCTCGGCGAAACTTTTCTTCTCGTTGGATTTGTTGACAGGGCACGCCGGCATGGTAAGCGCATAAGCGCAGAGCACCAGCGAAAGGATGCCGGACGAGAAGAGTTGGGTATACGAATCCTGCATTGCAACTCCGTCTATCTTGAGGAAATTGGTAAGCAGCATGCTGCAGATGAAACCGATGGTGCCGAATACGCGTATGGGAGGGAATGCCACTACCGGATCCATACCCTCCTTGGTCAAGGCATTGTAAGCCACGGAATTGGCAATAGCTATGGTCGGCATGAAGAATGCCAGGCTCAGGCTATAGAGCACGAAGAGAGGGGCGAACTGTACCGCCCCGCCTGCCTGCATGCAGTAGAAACCGGCTCCTATCATGAAGACCCCGGCCAGGGCATGGCAGAGAGACAGGACCTTCTGGGCCTGGATCTTACGATCGGCCAATATACCCATGAGCGTAGGCATGAAGATAGAAACTATGCCCTGCATGGCAAAAAACCACTTGATCTGGGCTCCAAGGCCAATATTGCCAAGATAGCGTCCAAGGGATGTCAGGTAAGCCCCCCAGACGGCGAATTCCAGGAAGTTCATCAAGATCAACTTGATGGAGATGGGTTTAATTTTCATCGGTATTATCGTTAAATGTTATTGTATGCTGAGCCACAACATACAAATATAAGTTTTTTTTCAGTATTTTTGCACTATGTTCTCATTTGTAAAGACCGCCTCCGACCCCGGATCGTCCGCGCGCACAGGAATCATCACCACCGACCACGGCCGAATCCGCACCCCCATATTCATGCCTGTCGGCACGGTCGGGTCAGTAAAGGGCGTCTACCACAGGGACTTGAAGGAAGATATCAAAGCCGAAATCATTCTCGGCAATACTTATCACCTTTACCTGCGTCCCGGGCTTGACACCCTGAAAGCCGCCGGAGGCCTGCACAAATTCGAGAACTGGGACCGCCCCATACTTACCGACAGCGGAGGATTCCAGGTATTCAGCCTCAGCAAAATACGCAAGATTACCCCGGAGGGCTGCAAGTTCCAGTCGCACATCGACGGCTCCCGCCACCTCTTCACTCCCGAGAACAACGTCGATACACAGCGCATAATAGGTGCTGATATAATGATGGCACTCGACGAGTGCTGTCCCGGCAATGCAGACAGATCTTATGCCACTAAGTCACTGCAACTTACACAGGGTTGGCTGGAGCGTTACTCCAAACGCTTCAAGGAGACTGACCCCCTCTACGGCCACGAGCAGACCTTCTTCCCCATAATCCAGGGATGCACATATCCCGACCTGCGGGTACAAGCTGCCGAACACGCCCTCGAGTATTCCAAGGTGGGAATTGCAATAGGCGGACTTGCCGTCGGCGAGCCCACGGAAGTCATGTACGAGATGCTGGAGGTTCTAGATCCGGTTATTCCGCAGAACAGGGCCCGCTACCTTATGGGGGTAGGCACTCCGGCAAACATCCTTGAGGGCATTGCCCGCGGCGTGGATATGTTCGACTGCGTCATGCCTACCCGCAATGGACGCAACGGCATGCTCTTCACCTGGGACGGCGTCATGAACATGCGCAATGCCAAATGGGCCGAAGACTTCTCGCCAATCGACCCTGAGGGCACATCTTTTGTGGACAAGGCATACTCGCGCGCATATCTGCACCACCTGTTCATAGCCGGCGAGATGTTTGCCGCCATGCTGGCCAGCGAGCACAATCTCGCCTTCTACCTTGACCTTGTGAGGCAAGCACGCGAGCACATTGAACAAGGCGATTTCGCCTCATGGAAAGAGGCAGCCGTAAAACGAATCAGCCAAAGACTGTAATGACACTCAAGCCCAAAATACTTGACCGCTACATTATGAAGAAGTTCCTTATGACCTTCTTCATAGCTCTGCTTGTCATTATCCTGATAGTAATCATTTTCGACATTTCCGAAAAGATCGAAAACTTTGTCGAGCATGAGGTTCCACTTCAATCTATCATTTTTGATTATTATGTGAACTTCATCCCGTACTTCATAAACATGTTCTCTCCACTGTTCGTGTTCATTACGGTGATTTTCTTTACCTCCCGGATGGCCGCGAACTCGGAGATCATTGCAATTCTGTCGGGAGGCGTGAGCTACCATAGGATGATGGTGCCGTACATGGTTTCGGCGGCGCTCATCGCCCTGTTCTCGCTCATGCTCAATCTGTTTATAATACCAAAGTCCAACGCCACCAGGGTAGAATTCGAAACCAAATACGTAGACCAGAACTATACTAAATACAGCCGCAACAACGTCCATTATCAGATAGCTCCCGGGCAGTTCGTATACGTGCAGTCCTTCAGCTCGTACAACAACACCGCATATAAATTCACCCTCGAGAGCATCGAAGACAACAAACTGGTGTCCAAGGTCACAGCCGAGTCCGCCGTATGGGACAGCACCCTGGACGGCTGGCATCTCAGGCGTTACTTTATAAGGGACTATACCAAGGGGCTCGAAGACCATGTACGCTGCGGTGAAGCCATGGACACTGTCATCGCACTTAAGCTCAGCGACTTCTACCGCAACCAGAAAACCGTCGAAACGCTTCAGCAGAAAGACCTCAACGCCCTTATCGCCACCCAGAAGATGCGCGGCGACACCAATGTGATGTACGCCCAGATCGAGAAGAACCGTCGTATGACACTCCCGTTCTCGGCATTTATCCTAACCATCATGGCAGTGGCTCTTACCAGCAAAAAGAAGCGCGGCGGCATCGGCTTCAATCTGGCTCTCGGAATAGGCCTGGCCTTCCTGTACATCCTCTTCCTGAAGTTCAGCGAGATGTTCGTATTCACCGGTACCCTGCCGGCCGGCCTGGCCCTGTGGCTGCCGAACTTCGTCTACACGATAATTGCAGTCGTCCTTTATGCGATTGCTCCGAAATAAGCTGGAGTAACACTTTTGTTAACCATTTTAACAAAAAAGTTTCCCCTCTTGATTATCAATAATCTAGAGGGGAAGCTTGGGTTATTGAACGAGTTACTGTCAGCTGCGTCTGTGCTTGCGCTTGCGGGACCTCCTGCTCAGTATCGCAAAGGCCAGAAGAGCTATCAGGAAGACTGAGACTACAGCCACGGTCATCCAGTTGGCATTGTCGCCTTTGACCCGGGACCACATCTCTACGAGCAAAGGAGTCCTTTCGCCCCAGTCGTGCTCCAGACCGCCCTTTTCGATAACGGAAAGATCGGGATACAGCACCGGATCCACATTTACGGAATCAGCTTCAGGGCCGAAGAAGTAGGAAAGGTTGATAGGATCGTACTTTTCGTCGATAAAAGCCTCAAGCACCTCAGGAGCGGCGCTGGTCGAAACATAACCGGTGAATTCCATGTTGCGCACCACGATGTCGGGGCGGTTCATGAAGTTGATCCAATATCTTGCAGCCTTGGGATTGCGTGCATATTTAGGAATAACCCAACCGTCGAACCACATGGTATAGCCTTCCTCAGGCAGGGCGAACCGCAGATCGACGCCCAGAGGGGCGGCCTGGTCCCTGGACCATACTCCGTCGCCGCTCCAGTTCACGCTTATCCATCCCCTCTCCTGCACAAGCTGATCCTTGCCGAAATCGGCCTCCCATCCTGCCGCATACTGTGCAGCATCCTTCAGGAATGCCTCCACCTCGGCAATCGCCTCGTCGGAAGAGTCGAGCATGAGTTCCTCCACAGTAACCTTGCCGGCAGCAAGATCGTCGCGGTGCAGATAAATGATAATCTGGCAGAACATATCGCGCGCAGAATCTTTAAGGAAGATCTTACCGTCAAATTTGGGATTACGCAGGACGTTCCACGTCGATACTTCCTCGGCAGTTACGTATTTGGCATTGTAGATAAGGCCAACCGTCCCCCACATATAACCGACGGCATAGTCATTGGCGTTCTTACCGCCGCAGTCCAGTTTGTCGAAGCAAGTGCGGACATAGGGCGAAAGGTACTCTCGTATATAGTTTGGAGTATCGCCGAAATCGTCACCGATGGGCAGCAGCAGGTCGTTGCGCAGCATCCTTTCGATAATATACTCAGAAGGGCACACAACGTCGTAGTCTTCGTGACCTTTCTCGATTTTGGAGAGCATGGTCTCGTTGATGTCGAAGGTTTGTACGATGACTTTGACCTTTTCACCGGTCTGCTGTTCGTACCACTCTTCGAACTCGGGAATAGCAGTAAGGTCCATGTAGTCGGACCAGTTGTACACTTTCAGGACATGGTCCCTGTCCTGGGCGCAGGCCCCCAGCAGGGCTGCCGACACCAAAAGAAGAAGGATCTTTTTCATTCTGTTGCATTTTTAGCCCTTGAGCCGCGGAGGTTGATAATAACCAGCAGTACAAGGACCAGGAGGAAAATCAAGGTCATCAACGGGCGCAATTCGGGAGTCAGGCCACCCTTGCGCGCGTCTGCATAAATATACGTTGAGAGAGTATCGAGGCCGACGGTACCGCGTGTAAAGAAGGTTACGGCAAAGTCATCCAGCGACATAGTAAAGGCCATCATAAAGCCCGAAATCATCCCCGGACGCAACTCAGGAATAAGGACTTTACGCAGCGCCTGTCCAGGTGTTGCGCCCAAATCGAGAGCAGCCTCATAGATATTGGGGTTCATCTGGGACAGTTTCGGCATTACGCTCAATACCACATATGGGGTACAGAATGTAATGTGGGCAAGCACTACAGTAACATAGCCCTGCGAGAACCTAAGGAACACGAAAAGCAGGAAAAGCGATACACCTGTAATGATATCCGGATTGATCATCGGGATATTGTTCAGGAACTGCATCGCCCTCCTGGAGCGCTCCTTCAGATTGAATATGCCGATTGCGGCCACTGTGCCGAGCACAGTTGAGAACGCTGCAGCTATAAGAGCTATAAGAAGCGTGTTTTCAACGGCAGAAAGAAGAGCCGCTCCCCCGCTTACATTTCCCGTAAATAAATTCTGGTACAGCTTTACCGAAAAGCCGGTCCAGCTTCCCATCACGCGGGATTCGGTGAAAGAGTACACCGCAATAAAAAGCAGCGGAGCGTACAACATGGCCAGCAGAAGCCATATATAACATTTGGCAAGTGCTTTCTTCATATCACCCCTCCTTCCGCCTCAGTTTGTTCCGATCCCTGGAACAGTGTGGTTATACCTATGATTACCAGCATTATGAACGCCAGTGCTGCACCGTAGTTCCACATGGAGGAATTGATGTTCTCCTGTATAATAGTACCGAACAGCTTTATCTTGTTGTTGGTAAGGAACTCCGAAATGGCAAAAGTGCTGACCGTAGGCATGAACACCATCAGAATTCCGCTCATCACACCAGGAATGGAGAGAGGCACCGTTATTTTCCAGAACACCGTCCATGGTGCGGCACCCAGGTCTTCAGCAGCCTCGGCATAGGACTGGTCCATCTTTCTGAGGGTGTTGTAGATCGGGTAGATCATGAACGGCAGGAAGTCATACACCATACCGAACAGCAACGTGCCCTTGCCGAGCGCTATTCCCAGCATATTGAAAAGCTCCGCAGTAGCCAGGGTACGCATGAGGGCGTTGATCCACATAGGCATGATGAACAGCACTACGGTAACAGCGCTCTTATTGTATTTACGATTTGCCAGTATCCAGGCAGCCGGATAACCTAATAATATACAGATCAAGGTGTTCTCTATTGCCACCTCTATAGATACTGCAAATGTAGAAAGGGAGTCGGAATCGCTGAAGAAATGTGTAATGTTCGACAAGGTGAAGCGCCCGGATCCATCCTGAAAGGCATACAGCACAATCAGGAGCAGGGGCAGCACCACAAACACCAGCATGAAGATGAGGTATGGAATGCTCCAGGTACTTCGTTTAACCATTCCTGCGTACAATCTTTATATCCTCAGGCAGGATATCGATACCTACAAGGTCTCCCTTGTCCCATATGTCGTCGGTATCCACCCAAAGGTGGTCTCCGTCATCGGTAAGGATCGTGAGGTGATAATGGTCACCTTTGTAAAGCAGGAAGTGTACTTCACCGCCGAGTTTTCCATCCTCCTGGTTGTCCAGCAGGTCAACTTTGTCAAAAGCCACCTCGGCCAGCACCTTGTCGCCCTCCTGGAAGCCCTCGGGAACTCGGCATTCCCAGCTGCAGCCGAGCATGCTTACATGTTCCCCGTCTTCCACTTCAGCCTCGATGGTATTGCAGGTACGCTCCTTGCGCATGACCTGGATATCATCAGGATTGATTCGCAGGCCGACCTTCGTGCCGGGTTCGAAAGAATCGTAGTCCTGGACCATCAGCTCGTAGCCATTGTCGGTATCCACGAACATCTCGTAGTGTACACCCTTGAATATGCAGGACTCGACAACGCCGCTGAACTGCGCCCCCTCCATGGAGCTGGAAATGCACACATCCTCGGGGCGGACTACAACATCCACAGGAACGTTCTGCCCGAAGCCCTCGTCGACACATTCGAACTCATGCCCCATGAATTCCACCTTGCGGTCGCAGATCATGGTGCCGTTGAGTATCGTGGACTCGCCTATGAAGTCGGCCACGAACGAGTTGACGGGCTCGTTGTAGATGTCGGTAGGAGTGCCTATCTGCTGAATGCGTCCTTCGTTCATGACCACGATAGTATCTGAGAGGGTAAGAGCCTCCTCCTGATCGTGGGTGACGTAGATGAAAGTAATGCCCATCTTGCGATGTATTTCCTTGAGCTCCAGCTGCATATCCTTTCTCATCTTAAGATCCAGTGCAGCCAGAGGCTCATCCAGGAGAAGCACTTTGGGATAGTTTACCAGAGCCCTGGCTATGGCCACCCTCTGCTGCTGTCCGCCCGAAAGCGAGTCGACTGAACGGTCCTCGTAGTCGGTCATGCTCACCATCTTGAGCATCTTCTTCACGCGGGACTCTATCTCTTTTGCCGGGAGCTTCTGGAGCTTGAGGCCGAAAGCAACGTTGTCGAACACATCCAGATGCGGGAAAAGTGCATAGCGCTGGAAAACCGTGTTCAGCGGCCGCTTATGGGGAGGTATCCCTGAAATGTCCTTACCTTCCAGCATGATACGCCCCTCGTCCGGCACAACGAAACCTGCTATCTGGCGGAGGAGAGTGGTCTTGCCGCAGCCCGAAGGCCCCAGCAAAGTGATAAACTCTCCGCTTCGAACGTAGAAATTAATGTCATCCAGCACTTTTACACCCCCGAAGGACTTGCTCAAGTGCTGTATATCAATGATATACTCCTCTGTCATCGGCTATCGCTGAAAGATATGCAGATTAACTTTTACACCAAGCATGGCGGTAAGGGCCTCAGTATTCAGATCCCACCCAAGACCGGCATGCAGCTGTATGGTAGGGATAGGAAAATAGTGGAAGTAAGCTCCGGCATTCAGGTCGTACAACTCGCCCAGGCGGGTGTAGATATTCGCCGCGGCCCCCATGTCGAATTTATCGGACGGGCTGTAGGAAACAACCGGACGTATGGTATTGCCTTTCAGAAGCTCGACCGGGCAGTCATCCTCGTCGTAATCAAGGTCTGCCATGTTATACCAATCAAGGCCGAGGGTAAAGTCCCCCAACTCAACTCTTTGGGAGAGTGCAACCAGCCACTCGAAACCTCCGTCGGGGCGTTGTACGGCTGAAGCCGACCAAATGTTGGAAAGAGGACCGTAGTTACCCTTCCATTGTAGGGAGTAGCTGTAAAGGCCGCTAGCAAAAGGACGCTCGCCAAATGGCGATGTAGTCATCTGAAGGGCGAATTCCGTATGGTCGCCTATTCCATAGCCGATTTTCCCGCCCCATTGATAACAAGGCATATTGTACCATAGGTAAGATGCAAGTACAGGTGTATCGCCAACCAGCATATAATCCACTTCAAAATCCCATGGATCATATTCGAAACCGGCGGTGGCCATACAGTCTTTACCAAGAGTGAATGACCAGTTTCCGAAACTGAAATCCACCGTGGCTATATCAAGCCAGTTGGTAGAGTTGGAATAGAGCGTAGAACGATACAGGTCGGCTGTTTCTTGCCAGCCGGCATAGGTCGCTTTAAGCCAGTGATTGCTCAGGGTAAATGAAACGTGGTCGGAAATGGCACCTTCCACATGGGTGTAGATTGAAGAATTGCCGAAGGAGTATCCGCTTGAGCCGTCACCGGACTTGCCCGGTGTGAAATAAGGATTGAACTCAAAGCGAGGAATAACCTGCACATCGACATAACTGCCGGTGTCTTCAGCCTCTTGCGAGTACGCAAGGAAGCAAGGCAGCAACGCTGCAAAGAGTAAAAGCAGTTTCTTCATTTCTTCCCATAAAAAAATAATTAGTTGAACTTGAAGTGCAAATATACTAATAATTTGCGGATTTCAAACTGATTTCGAGTTTGCCGTCATGGACGCTTACCTCGGCAGATTTTCCGTCGCCAAGGTCGAGAAGTACGTTTTCAGCGGGCAAAGCCCCGCCGTGCATCTCGGCATCCAGTTTTTCGTAGAGAGAAAGAATCTGCCGGGCATATTCGCAGAAACGTATGCCCCTGGGAGTCAGGCGCACGGATCCCTTGCTACGTTCCAGCAGAGGACCTCCGGCCTGCTGCTCGAGCCCGGAAACGGTCTGGCTTATCAAAGGCTGGCTGCAACCCAGAAGCCGGGCCGCCTCCGTAAAACTACCGGTCCTGGCCACGGTTACAAGTACTCTGAGTTTGTTGTCGGTCATAATGGATACTACAAAAATAAACAATAAATTCATTTTTTCATTATATTTGTGTTCTGAAGGTGGAACGATCTGCCGCGGCAGCAATGCTGAGGAAAGTCCGGACAGAGCAGGGCGCCCTGCTGCGGAAAGCGCAGGTAGGGGTAACTTTACGGACGCCGTAACAGAAAACAACCGCCGTTCGACGGCAAGGGTGAAAACGCGAGGCAAGAGCTCACGACGCAGCGCAGTGATGCATTGCGGGTACGGCACCAGGGTCTGCAAGACCAAATATACCGGCAGTTGAGGGCGGCCCGCCTGATGCCGGGGGGTAGGTTGCGTAGATAAATGGCAGAACCAACAGAAACCGGCTTACGGTTCCACCTTTTTACAAGCTTTTGCAACACAAAACAATATGCCAATTACAAACGACTTTGACGTTATCATCATCGGCGGAGGCATCACAGGAGCGGGCACTGCCCGCGACTGTGCCATGCGGGGACTCAAGGTCCTGCTGATCGAGCGCCACGATATTGCCACAGGCGCCACCGGCAGGAATCATGGCCTTCTCCATTCCGGAGCACGCTATGCGGTAAAGGACAGCGAATCCGCCGAGGAATGCATAAGGGAAAACAAAATCCTCCGTTCAATAGCATCAAACTGTATTGAGGACACCGGAGGCCTGTTCATCACGCTTCCCGAAGATGAGGAGTCGGGCTACGGACTCGACTACCAGAAGAAATTCCTCGAGGCCTGTAACAAGGCCGGCATTGAATCCCGCGCCATCTCCCCTTCCGAGGCCAGGCAGATGGAGCCTTCCGTCAATCCAAGCCTCATAGGTGCCGTTGTTGTACCGGATGGCTCTGTAGACCCGTTCCGGCTCTGTGCCGCCAACGTTACCGATGCCGCCCTTCATGGTGCCAAAATCCTGGTATACACCGAATTCCTTGACTTTATCCGTCAGAATGACACCATCCTGGGAGTCAAGGTCCTAGATACCCGCACAGGCCAGACAGCCGAATACAGGGCTCCCGTAACCGTCAATGCGGCTGGCATCTGGGGGCACGGAGTAGCCGAAAAGGCCGGCGTGCACATAGGAATGTACCCGGCAAAAGGAGCCCTGCTGGTATTCGGACACCGGGTCAACAACGTGGTTATCAACCGCTGCCGCAAGTCCGCCGACGGCGATATCCTGGTGCCGGGCGATTCCGTAACCGTTATAGGCACAACTTCCACAAAGGTACCTTTCGAGGAATGCGACCATATGGAGGTAACGCCCGACGAGGTTCGTCTGCTGCTGCGCGAGGGCTGTGCCCTCTGTCCGGCGCTGGCGTCCACCCGCATTCTGCGGGCCTATGCAGGCGTCCGTCCCCTCGTGGCCGACGACTCCGATCCTACCGGGCGCAGCATCAGCCGCGGCATAGTCTGCCTCGACCACGAAACCCGCGACGGCGTAAAGGGTTTTGTGAGCATAACCGGCGGTAAACTCATGACCTACCGCTTGATGGCAGAGCTTGCAACCGATGCAGTATGCCGCAAGCTGGGAGTAAAACAGGCCTGCACTACTGCCGACACTCCCCTTCCGGGCTCGCTTGACGGCCGTATCGAAACCGTCAGCAAGCGCTTCGAGGGAAAAGTTTCCCTCGGGCAGAAAAGCGCAGCCGGACGACAGGGCGACCTGGTCGGCAAGATTCTCTTCGAAACCGAGGCCGACAAACAGCTGGTCTGCGAGTGTGAAAACGTCACCTTGGCTGAAATCAAGTATGCGGTCAGGGAACTGGGAGTCCGCAACCTCCAGGACCTGAGGCGCCGCACACGCGTCGGCATGGGCACATGCCAGGGCACGCTTTGCATACGCAAGGCCGCCAAAGCCCTTGCCGAGGCGCTCGGCGATCCGTCCGCTGCCGATAAACTTGCCGCCGATTACCTCGACGAGCGCTGGAAAGGCATGCGTGCCGTAGGCTGGGGCGACACCCTGCGCGAGATGGAGTTCATGCAAAGAGTTTACAAGTTCGAGAAGCCCTACAGTTATGATGAAGTTTGACGTTGTTATAATCGGAGGAGGACTGGCCGGAATGACCGCCGCCACCGAGTTGCAGAAATCCGGCGTCAGGTGTGCCGTAGTGTCGGAAGGCCTGTCACTTCACAATCCATCCACACGCGAGTTCAAAGCTGCTGGAGGCACATTGCTGAACGGCGACAGCGTAACCGGAGGAGAATTCGAAGAAGGCCGCCTGGCGAGCGTGCGCACCGCAAAACTTGGCGATGTGACCCTTGAAGCCGAAACGTTCATCCTTGCCACCGGAAAGTACTTTTCCAAGGGCATCGTGGCCGATATGGACAGAGTGTACGAGCCTTTGTTCGGACTTGACGTGCAATACGATAGCGACCGCAGCACCTGGTTCGACCCTTCTTTTGCCGCCCCCCAGCGTTTCCTGGAGTTCGGAGTCGAAGTCCGTGACGGCAAGGCCGTAAAAGACGGCGAAGTCATACGGAATCTCTACCCCATAGGCGAAGTTGTATACGGAATAAGCAGTGCCCAGGGCGACACCACAGGCCAGATACGCCAAAGCGCGCTCGACGCTGTGCAAGCAATCAGGAGGATATAGTCATGCAGGAGAGAAACATAAGCTCAAACAATTTCGAGCAGTGCCAGAAGTGCTCGCTATGCGAGACCGTCTGCCCGGTAATGAAGAACAACCCTGACTATGCAGGCCCCAAGCGTTCAGGTCCTGACGGCGAGCGCTACCGCCTCAAGAACGGCATCTTCTTCGACGACTCCCTCAAGTACTGTCTCAACTGCAAGCGCTGCGAAGTAGCCTGCCCATCGGGGGTACGCATCGCCGACCTCATCCAGCAGGCGCGCATCGATTTCTCACATAAAGCGCCAAAGCTCAGGGACATCATGCTTGCCAGCACCGACCAGATGGGCCCTGTGGCGGGCGCATTTGCTCCTATAGTCAACTTCACGCTGGGGCTGTCACCCGTCAAAGGGGTGCTTGATTTCGCCCTTGGCATAGACCATAGAAGAACTCTTCCAAAGTATTCTTCGGAAACCTTCGTCCACTGGTTCAAGAAGAATGCAGCTTCAAAACAGGCCTCTTTCAGAAAGCAGGTCAGCTACTTCCACGGATGCTACGCCAACTACAACTACCCGCAGCTTGGGAAGGACTTCGTGGCCGTTATGAACGCTTTCGGATTCGGCGTACAACTGCTTGAAAATGAACGGTGTTGCGGTGTTGCAAAAATAGCCAACGGAATGATTCCCGCCGCCACCCGCGACGCCCATGCCAACATGGAAGCCTTCCGCAAGTCAGTAGCGCAGGGACTGGATATCGTTACCGTTTCCACCACCTGCACCATGACGCTCATGGAAGAGTATCCCGAGCTTCTGAAAGTCGACAACAGCGATGTCAAGGACCATATCAGTCTGGTTGAACAGTTCCTGTACAAGGCAATAGCTTCCGGAGCCGTCAAGCCTGTTTGGAAAGAAGGCTGGAAGGCCCGCGCCGCCTACCACTGCCCCTGCCACCAGGAGCGCCTGGGTCTGGGAATCTTTACCGTAGAACTGTTGAAGATGATACCGGGGATGCAGCTCACCGAACTTGACAGCAACTGCTGCGGCATCGCCGGAACCTACGGCTTCAAAAAAGAGAACTTCAAGGTATCCCAGATGATAGGCAAAGCCCTATTCGACGACATTGCCGCCGCAGCGCCGGAGTTTGTGGCCTGCGAATGCGAGACATGCAAATGGCAGATTGAAATGTCGACAGGAGTTCCGGTAAAGAATCCGGTCAGCATCCTGGCCGAGGCCCTTGACCTGGAAAAAACCTCAGAGCTGAACCGCGCTTAGATCGTATTCGTCCGCCGCTTCAATACGGACGTCAATGTAAGAGCCGATGAGTTTTTCGTCGGCTTTTTCTGTGCGGACAAGAATCTCGCCATCAACCTCCGGACTCTCCCCCTGGCTGCGGCAGACATAAGCGCCGTTCACTATATCGTCAACCAGCACACGCTCAATAGAGCCGATACGTGATTGATTGAAAGACAAAGAGATCTCAGCTTGTAGCGACATCAATTCTTCAAGTCTCCGACGCTTCTCCTCCAAAGGCACGGAGTCCTTGAGATGGGCCGCACCCCAGGTACCTTCTTCCTCGGAATAGATGAAAGCGCCCAGACGCTCGAAGCGGGCTTCCCGCACAAAGTCCAGCAGTTCGTTGAATTCTTCCGGGCCCTCACCCGGATGCCCGACAATAAGGGTTGTACGAAGAACGACTCCGGGAACCTCCTCGCGCAGTCTTTGAACGAGTTCCCTGGTGCGGGCGCCGTCGATATGCCGGTGCATGTTGGCCAGCACCTTATCGGAGATGTGCTGCAGGGGAATGTCCAGGTACTTGCAAACCTTTGGATTATCGGCCATCTGCTCAAGAACATCTTCCGGGAAGTTATCAGGATAAGAATAATGAATCCTCAGTCGTTCCACTCCATCGATAGCAGAAAGCCTTTCGAGCAGAGTTGCCAGGGCGCGCCTGCCATATAGGTCCAGTCCGTAGAAAGTCGAGTCCTGAGCTATGAGAATGAGTTCGCTCACGCCTTCCGACACCAATTGGCGGGCCTCTTCTTCAAGGTCTTCCAAAGGGACGGAGCGATGGGCCCCTCGTATGAAAGGGATGGCACAATACGAACAGCGCCGGTCACAGCCCTCTGAAATCTTGAGGTATGCATAGCCGCGCGGGTTCTCCTGAAGACGCCTGACAAAGCGTGACTCCGGAGCTCCGAGATAGCGCAGCAGAGGATTCATGTCTCGAGCCCCGAACCAAGCGTCAACTTCAGGAATCAGGGATGGCATCTGTGCCGCGTAACGCTGTGACAGACAACCGAATACTACAAGTTTACCGACTTCTCCCCTGCTTTTGGCGGCGGCGCCTTCAAGGACTGCTTGTATCGACTCTTCTTTGGCGTCTCCTATGAAACCGCAGGTATTGTAAAGCAGATAATCGGGGCGTTCGCCGTCAGCGCAAAGTTCAAAGGCATCTGCCGGCAATGCAGCCAGCAGATGCTCGGTGTCAACGCTGTTCTTGGAACAGCCCAGAGTAATAATTCTAAGCTTCTTCTTCAACTTCCTTCTCGCGTTCCTCGTCGGTGACGAAATCCAGGGAAGCGTACTTTGACAGTTCGTCGTACCACTCCACCACTTTCTTCATGTGAGACACGTAGAAGCGGTCGGCATCATAATTGGGGACGGCTTTTGCAAAGAACGCCTTGAGTTTCTCGGGATCATCCTTCGGGCCGGGCACGGCAGAACCCTGGTCTGCGGTGCTTTTCATGGCCGTAAATACATCGGCCAGGCGCATCTCGCCTTCGGAGGTGAAAATAGCTATGTCTGAAAGGGTGGAAATGCGGCTGTGTGCGTCAAATGCTGTGCGTTTCTTGTCGCTGAGGGACTCGGCTATCGCACCATGACGGGACTGGGCAACAAAAAGATAAAGCCCATGCAGTCCGGAGACGGACAGAATTTTTGCCAAATCTGTTTTCATATCATTGTCGTTAAAAAATTATCAACACTATCATACAACGCCTTTCGAGAGGCATTGTTCTTTATAATAAAATCGGCCCGTGAAGAATTGAAAGTTTGTAGCGGGTCACGCTCAGAAGCCTTGGAACTGCGTTTGAAACGCAATGACTTATAGGCCGTTACCAGTAGGACCTTATCGTATAGGCTATCGAATACAGGCTTATCCGTGGCATTGGCAGATTCAATGAAGGCAACACGGCCGGACAGCCCGGCCTTCCACTGCCTAATATCTTCTGCCAGGAGAGGATAAACGATAGATTCGAGAAGAGCGCGACGCTTCGCATCAGTGAAAATGATGCCCAAATCCTCGAACGGTATTCCAAGTTCGGACTCTATACGCCCCTTAAGCCCCGGCACGGAATCATACAGCAACTTGCACCTGGAATCGCAGTCATATACAGGTAATCCCTTTTGTACCAAATAATTGCAAACGGTCGACTTCCCGCTGCCTATCGGACCTGTAACTAGTATCGTAGTCATTCCTGCTCCTCCCTGACCATACAGTCGAAAATATCCTGCTCCAGATTCCATCCAAGTACATACGAGGGCATGTGGGCGGCCCTGGCCACGCAGCGTCCCGACTCGGATTTGAGGAATTCGTCGTAGTCCACATAGAATTCGCACACGCTTGCCGGGTCGGTCTTGGCGGGAAACAGGCACTTGAAAGTCGCTTGAGTGCGGGAAGGGTACACGGAGAATGACACATCCGGGGGGACATTCCTTGTCCCGATGGTGACATCTGAAGTCAATTCCACATAGCGGACTACGCTGAGCGACCAGGTGACATCAGAATCGGACATCCGAACACCTGGTACCGGAACCAATTTGACGGCACCGCTGATGCTCTTAGACAAATCGTTGAAATTCAACGTCTTGGTAAGAACCTCATCAACCCGTGCAAGCTGGTCGGCATCGCCGTAAACAGTCACCTCATCAGGACTCAGGGACATTGGGCCGGCAGCCATGTACTGCGGCTTGTACGATACGGAAAACACCGGACGGACAGGCACGGTCTTGAAATTCTCGGGCTGGAATTCGAAGGTGTAACTTTGATTCAGGAAAGTCACGAGATCAACGCCTTCGCCGAATATATCCGATGAATACTTGGCCATCTCGGCTGCCGAAACAGTGTAGCGGTCGCCGCCGGAAAAAACCAGGTCCTCCTCGTTGACGTTGATGTGGACATCGCGGTTCTGATGGTTGAGCCTCAGCAGGCGGAAACCCGTGGCGGAACAACGGGCGCTCACAGGTACAGCCGTGCTGGCCGACGCCGACCGCCCTTTGAGGCCGCTATGGGCGGCAACCGACACGCTCACAACCCCCGTATACTTTTGCGAGAGGTTGTGAATCAGCCAGATGCCCCCTGACAGCAGGAAGCATAACAAGAACTGGGTCCAGCGCTTCAATTACTGCTTCTTTTCAGGGGCTTTTTCAGCGGGTGCTTCTGCGGGAGCGGCGTTGGGATCCTTCTGGAGAGAGGTCTTGTCCACGCGCAGCTTCACGTCTCCGTCGACTTTCAGGAGAACGGTGCGGTCGCCTTCCTTGACCTCGGCGATGGTACCATAAATACCACCGGCAGTAATAACTTTATCGCCCTTCTTGAGCGAGCTGCGGAACTGTTCCATTTCTTTCTGCTGCTTACGCTGGGGGCGGATCATGAATAGCCACATAACTGCGAAAATGGCTATAAGCATCAACCACATGGACCATCCGCCGCCCTGCTGGCCGGCCTGGGCGCCTGCAGCTCCTGCCGGAGCAGCCGCCTGAAGTACAAATATCAGAATATTCATAATTGCTATTTTTTATTGATTAATTTGTCAAGTACGCCGTTTACAAACGCCCGGCTTTCGGGAGTACTGTAATACTTGGATATCTCTACGAACTCGTTGATTGTAGTACGGTAATCGATGTTACTGAAAGCGTCCGCCTCCGCCAGGCCGCAGATTATGAGTGCAAGGTCGGTTGAGCAGATGCGTCCCGTGTCCCACTTGGGAGTTACTTCCGATACCATGCGGGAATAATTATCATAATTACGGAAAGCAGTACGCACCAGCTTGAATACGAAAGCCTTGTCGCTCTCTTTTCCTTCGGAGCCGGGCATCTCGCTCATGTAAAGCTCCGGGAGGGTCCAGGGCTTGCCGCGTCCAAGGTACTCCATAGTGCGGCAGCACCAGCTCAGGGCATATTCCAGCTCGTCATTCCAATAGATGGAAAGGTCCTCGAGGATGTCTTCCAGCTCGGGGTTATCGGGCAGTTCCTCCTCGAAGATGCGGCAGAACAAGGCTGCGTCAGCGGCAAGAGAACTGCCATCCGATGCCATGTATGCCTTGAAATATTCCTTGGATCGTACCGACTCATAAAGATGACGAAGGAACATATCGTCATTGTCCCAACTGATCTTCTTCTTTTTGAGGAGCTTGGAAAAGTCAGGGTCGTTTTCCAGGGCGGGCGCGATGGCGTTGTTGACGAATTTAAGGTTGGGATTCAGTTCCTCGGGACTGGGGTTGAACTTGGAACGCGCAGCCTCGATGCGGGCGCGTGCCTCGGCTGTAAGAGGAGCCGCGAGAGCCAGCAGACGGAGATACAGATCCCTGGTGGCCTCGCAGGAACTTTCGAGTTCGAACTCAATGTCCTCCAAAGACATAGCAGGATTTTCCACTCGTGAATAAATGGCCTTGAAAGCCTTTATCCGGAGGATTCTTCTGTTCAGCATAAATTTCAAACAAATTTTCTGCAAATATAATATGTAATCTGCAAAAAAATTCTAATTTTGCACAATTCATTACTAATTTTTTAGAGTTATGTATAGAGATGATTACGATCCGGCGGGCTTTCAAGACCGCAATTCCGAGGATGTATACTCCAAACCCGTCAGGGCCGGCAAGCGTACCTACTTTTTTGACGTAAAGTCAACCAAAGGTAACAACGACTTCTTCCTTACCATAACCGAAAGCAAGCGCAGGAACAATCCCGACGGGACATTCACCTACGATAAGCACAAGATATTTCTCTACAAAGAGGATTTCGACAAGTTCAAGGAAGGGCTGGACGAGGTAATCAGCTACATCACAAACAACTGCTTCGGCGGTGTCATCCCCCAGCGGGAAACAGAAGAAAAATCACTTGAATTCGAGGACCTGTAGTCAGCTGCGATATGATATTGCTCAGGAACATTCAAATTGACGGCTCAGCCCGTGACATCCTGATTGAAAAAGACCTCATATCCAAAATAGCCCCCGCGGGCAGCAGCCGTAACTGGGATTTAGCCGGAGACATAGAAATTATGGATTGCAGCGGTAAAGTTGCAATCCCTGGTTTCGTAAATATGCACACTCACACCGGCATGTCCCTTATGAGGGGCATCGGCGAGGATATGGTCTTCCACGACTGGCTCAAGAAAATCTGGAGCATAGAGGATAAGTTCGATGCAGACTTCGTTTACTGGAGCGCTAAGATAGCCTGCCTGGAAATGATACGCACAGGTACCACCACCTTCAACGACCAATACTGGTTCTTCCCCTCCGCCCACAAGGCTGCCGTCGAGATGGGCGTCCGCCATTCCCTCGGATACGACATGATGGACCGCGGCGACCTCGAAGAGGCCGAAAGGGAAAAAGACCAGTGCCTGCGCTGGTACGAACTCGCCCGTGACATCTGGCAGAAAGGCAGCATCTACCAGGTTGCATTCCACGCCGTCTACTCCGTCAGCGAAGGCCTGATCCGCTGGATTTCAGACTTCGCCCGCGAGCGCAACCTCAACCTCCATATCCATCTGTGCGAAACACGTAAAGAGGTCGAAGACTGCAAGGCCGCCCACGGCGGGCTGACCCCGGTAGAGTACCTTGACGAACTTGGCGTCCTCGGTCCCAACCTGCTCGCGGCCCACACCCTCTGGCTTTCCGAGCACGACATCGAACTCCTTGCGGCCCGCGGCGTCCATTGCATCCACAACATCAATTCCAACGCCAAGCTGGCGTCGGGATACATGTTCAAATACGAAGAGATGCGCGATGCGGGCATCAACATCTGCCTCGGCACGGACGGTTGTGCATCCTCCAATAACCTCGACCTCCTGGAGGCCATGAAAACCGCGGCCCTGTTCCAGAAGGCATGGCGGAGCGACCCCAAGGCACTCCCCCTCCCCGAACTTCTTGACATGGCTACCATCAATGGTGCCAAAGCGCTGAAAATCAATGCCGGCAAACTGACCGAGGGAGCTCTTGCCGACATCAGCATAGTCGACACCGACAATACCTTCTTCCTCTCTCCCGGGAGTTTCCTGGCCAATCTTGTTTATTCCGCGCACTCCGACTGCATCGACTCCGTAATCTGCGGTGGCAAGTTCGTCATGCGCCATCGCGAAATCGAAGGCGAACGCGAAATCATCGAGCAGGCGCGAAAGGAAATCAAACGAATGTTATAACACTATGGACGAAAGAACCGAAAGAATCAACCACGCAGCCCGTTATCTCAAATCCTGTATCGGGCCTGAACTGCCCACGATCGGCATAGTACTCGGAAGCGGCCTCGGCAATCTGGCCGAAGAGATCGAGGAACCGGTAGTGATCCCTTACAGAGATGTTCCCGAATTCCCCATGTCCACGGCCATTGGTCACAAGGGTAATTTCATCTATGGCAAACTTGGAGGCAAGCGCATCATCGCCATGCAGGGTCGTCTGCACTTCTATGAAGGCTATCCCATGGAGCTGGTAACCCTTGGCATAAGGGTGATGAAGCTTCTGGGCATAGAGTTCCTCTTCGTATCCAACGCCGCTGGGGGCACTAACATCGAATACCATGTAGGAGACCTGGTCATCATCAAGGACCACATCAACATGATGCCAAATCCGCTCATCGGCCCCAACCTTGCC